>NZ_JBFUJD010000001.1:0-135932 GCF_056401555.1 Caulobacter sp. P4_E5 | reverse complement strand
TCCCCACCCTAAGCAGACCTTGCTTCGGCTAGACGCTCCGCCTGCTCCAAAAGTTTATGAAGATCAGCGCCGGGCCTCGTGGCCCGCAGTCGAATGTCTTCGAGTTCGGGATCAGTGATCGGCGCGTTCTCAATATCTTACCTGGCTTGACCAAGTTGCAGCGGCACTTAATCAGCGGCCTTGGTCGTGCACGGACAGCGCCACCCCGACTTTGGGAGAGCTCCAGCAAGCAGACGTTCGGCGTGGATCGTCCGCCAGACCTCCAAGGCAGCCTCCGAACCCGAAGCTGCCTTGGCGGGCCTGCCGCTGGCTAGAGGATGAAATCCGACGCGCTGAGCGAGCTCACCCCCAGCACCGTGACGTTGAAGTCGGCGACGCCGTCACCATTCACGTCACCGCTAAAGACAACCCCGCCCGTAGGCGAAACGCTATAGCGCAACTGGCCTTGGACGCCGGTGAAGCTCCCGGAGCCGAGGAAGGTGAAGGCTTCATTGCCGCCGMCGCCGCCGACCGGGACGGCATCGATCGTCGACAGGTCGATCTTGTCCACGCCGCTGACGAAGTCGGTGATCTCGTCCCAATTGCCCTCGGCCGCGGCATTGTAGTCGAAGATGTCGGCCCCGGCGCCGCCCGTCATCTTGTCGGAGCCCAGGTTGCCGATGATGCGGTCCGCCCCCGTCGAACCAACGAAGATGTCATTGCCGTTCTTCAGGTCGATGTAGGCGACCCCGGTGACGGCGATGTTCGTGAGGTCGAAGTTGTCCGCGCCGTCGGTGAAGGCGATGCCGACATTGGCGTGGCCCTCGGCGGAGATGGCCTCCACGCTGGTGATCGCGCTGAAGCCGATGATCACGCCGTCGTTCCAGGCGATCAAGGTGTCGTAGCCGGCGCCGCCGTCGATCACGTCTGTGTCGCCATAGGCGGTGAACCAGATCTTGTCGTCGCCGGCCTCGCCATAGATCGTGTCGAAGCCGCGGTCGCCCATGATGAAGTCGGCGCCATAGGAACCGTGGATCGTGTCGTTGCCGTAGTCGCCGGTGATGTACTGGATGTCCTTCAGGACGACACCGCGCATGTCGATGGCGTCGTCGCCGGCCGTGCCGAAGATCTTCACGAGCGAGTTGTTGCCCTGGATCTCCTCGATGCCCTGGAACGAGTTGGCGTAGATGTTGGCGCCGCCGACCGCAACGATCTTGTCGTAGCCCGCGCCGCCGCGGATATCGTCCTGGCCCGGCGTGGTGGTGCTGATCTGGATGACGTCGTCGCCATCGCCGGTGTCGATGTAGTCGTTGCCGCCGCTCCCGGCGACGATGTCGGCGCCCGCGGTGCCGTAGAAGGTGTCATCGCCACCGCCCAGGTCGATGACCGTCAAGGTCCCCGTGACGAGGACATTGCGCAGGTCGAGCGTGTCGGCGGCGGCGTAGCCGACGACGCTGACGCCCGAGAAACCGCCGGTCGAGATTTCCTCGACATTCGTCATCGAGGAAACCTGAATGACGGAATTCGCGGCTCGGGCGAGCAGCTTGTCCCAGCCCGCACCGCCGTCGATGGTGTCGGCGTGGTTGGTGCCGGTGGTGTCGTACAGGAAGGTGTCGTCGCCCAGGCCGCCTTTGAGGGTGTCGATCCCGGAACCGCCGTAGATCACATCATTGCCGGCGCTGCCGACGATCGTGTCGCTCTGCACGCCACCGACGATCATCGCGATGCCGGAGAGCTGGATGTTGGTGAAGTCCCAATTGACCAGCGTGCCCAGGGACTGCACCTGAATCTGGACGTTCGAGAATCCCCCGCCGCCGATCTTCTCGATGCTCGTGAGGTTCGAGAACCACAAGGTGGCGTTGTTGATGCTGGCTCGGACCTCGTCAAAGCCCGCGCCGCCGTCGAAGCTGTCGGTGCCCGCGCCCTGGCCAAACAGCAGGATGTCGTCGCCGTTGCCGCCGAAGAGCGCATCGTTGTCTGCGCCGCCGTCCAGAACGTCGTTGCCGTCGAGGCCGTAAAGCGAGTCCAATCCCGCATCGCCCTTGATCGTGTCGGCCCCGTTGGTGCCGGTGATTGAGTCGTTGCCCGCGCCGCCCGCGATCACGATCGCGCCCGTGTTCGTCATGCCGGCGAAGTTCAGCGTGTCCGCGTTGGTGGTGCCGACGACGCTCACATTGGCGAAGCCGCCGCTGGAGAAGCCCTCGATACCGGTCATCGAAGCGATCATGATCGCGACGTTGGCGGCGTTGGCCTGGATGATGTCGGTTCCGGCGCCGCCATCGTAGTTGTCGCCATAGGTGTTGCCGTCCACCCCCACCAGGAAGATGTCGTCGCCCTTGCCGCCGTACAGGTTGTCTACGCCCTGGCCGCCGTCCAGCGTGTCATTGCCGTCGCCGCCGTTCAGCGTGTCGTCCTGGGTGTCGCCCTTGAGAATGTCGGCGCCGCTGGTGCCGGTGAGGGTGTCGTTGCCCGAACCGCCGCCGAAGGTGATCACGCCGGTGACGGTCACACCGGTCAGGTCGATGGTGTCGGCGCTGGTAGTCCCGGTGACGGTGACGTTGGCGAAGCCGCCGCTGGAGAAGGCTTCAATGCCGCTCCAGGCCGCGAGGCCTACCGTCGACCCGGCCGCCGTCGCTTTGATGGTGTCGTAGCCTGAACCGCCGTCGAACGAGTCGGCGCCGTCGTTTACGCCGAACAGGAAGGTGTCGTTGCCGCCGCCTCCCGCCAGGATGTCGGCGCTCGTACCGCCGATGATAATGTCGTCGCCGACGCCGCCGGTCAGGGTGTCGATGCCGCCCGCGCCGTCGATCTGCCAGTCCTGGCCGTCCGGCACGGTGAAGGTGTTGTTGCCGACCGTGCCCGTCCAGTAGCTGTCGATCTGGTCGATCAGGTTGACGACGACGTTGCTGCTGCTGGTCAGCACCCCGTCGGAGGCCTGGACCGTGATGGTATGGCTGGCCTGGGTGTCATGGTCGAGCAGGCTGGCGTTCGCCACGGTGACCACGCCCGTTGTGGCGTTGATGGCGAAGCGACCACCGGCGTTGTTGGTCAGGCTGTAGGTCACGGCGCCGCCATGCGGATCCGGCGCGGCGATGGCCAGGCCGCCGACCACGGTTCCGTTCGTGGCGTATTCGGACACCAGGTTGGCCGCGCCGTTCGTGTCGGTCGGCGTCGCCGGCGCGGCGTTTGTGACGGCGATGGTGAAGTTGGCGTTCGTTGAGGATCCGCCATCACTGACTTGCACGGTAATCTGGTGCGAGGTCGCCGCCTCGAAGTTCAGCTTGGTGGYGTCGACGACCGTCACCACGCCGGTGGCCGCATTGATGGCGAAGCGGCCGCCGGCGTTGTCGAGCAGACTATAGGTCACGGGGCCGCCGTTGACGTCGGAGGCGCCGATGGCCAGGCCGGCGATCGCATCGCCGCTAACAGCGCCCTCGGAGATGGTGTTGACGGCCGCGTCGCCGTCGACCGGCGCGCCGACGGCCACGTTGGTGACTGCGATGGTGAAGGTCTGGCTGCTGAACGCGCCTTGGGGGTCCGTAGCGCGCACCGTGATCTGGTGCGAAGCCGCCGCTTCGAAGTTCAGCTTGGTCGCGTCGAGTACAGTCACCACGCCGGTGGCCGCATCGATGGCGAACCGGCCACCGGCATCGTCCGTCAGACTGTAGGTCACCGCGCCGGTCTTGGCTTCGCTCGCCAGGGCCGTGACGCCGACGAGGACGCCGTTGGCCGCGCCCTCCGAGACGGCGTTGCCGGTCGCGTCGGCGTCAACCGGCGTGATCGGCGGCGCGTTGGTGACCTCGATGGTGAACGTCGTGTCGGCGCTCCCCATCCCGTCACTGGCGCGCACCGTGATCTGGTGGGATGTCGCCGTGTCGTGGTCCAGAAGGCTGGCGTCGGCGATCGTGACGGCGCCCGTGGCGGCGTTGATGGCGAAGCGGCCGCCGGCGTCGTCGACCAAGGCATAGGCCACGCCGCCATTCGGGTCGGTCGCGCCGATCGCCAGTCCCGCCACGATGGCGCCGTTGACGGCGTCTTCGGCGACCGTGTTGGCGGCGGCGTCGGAGTCAGCCGGAGCGCTCGTCGCCACATTGGTCACGTCGATGGTGAAGTTGGCCGACGAGGTCGCCATCCCGTCACTGACCTGGACCGTGATCTGGTGGGAGGTTGCGCTCTCGAAGTTCAGCTTCGAGGCGTCGACCACGCTCACCACGCCGGTCGCGGCGTCGATGGCGAAGCGGCCGTCGGCGTTGTCGAGCAGCGACCAGATCAGGGTTTGGCCGGCGTCCGGATCAATGGCGACGGGCGAGAGGCCGCCGATGACCGTCCCGTTCGCGGCGCCCTCCGCGACGGTGTTTGCGGCGGCGTCGCTGTCGGTCGGCGCTTCGGGCGCGGTGTTGGGCGCGGGCAGGTCGATGACGGTGGAGCCGAACTGCAGGTGCTCGACATTGACCAGGGTGTCGGTCCCGTCAGGGCCAGTGATCGTTGCGGACGTGCGATCGCCGCTCCAGACATAGTCGCCCGCGGAACCGGAGAAGACCGCGGTGTCGGTCCCGGCCCCGCCGTCGAGCACATCGTTGCCGGCCCCGCCGTTGAGGCGATCGTCGCCGTCGTCGCCGTTCAGGGTGTCGTTGTCGAGACCGCCGGAAATATCGTCCGCGCCCGCGCCGCCGTGCACCACGTCGACATTGTCGGGAGCGCCTTCGTCGCCCGCGTAGACGTCATCACCGGCAGTGAGGTTCTTCTCGTACATAGCGACTCCCTTGTGAGGCGCGACGCCTCAGCCTGTGGTTTCAGCAGAGTTCAGTCTCCGCCGGCCAGGTCCTGGACCTGGCCACGGTTCGGATAATGTCGGCGTCGCCCTTCAAGGCGTCCGGTGCTCTGGGCGCGGGAGATATCTCCTCGCCGCGCCGCCCAGACCGGCTTGCCGCGCCCGTGCCGGAGGACAAAACGGGTTGGCCGAATAGTTGACGAAGTCATATTATACATGCGCCTGGGCGCAGACCGAGCCAAAGCGCAGCATTCCGTCGTGTATATATCGATAATGACGGAAATTTATATTTCTATAGTTTAAACGGAGTTATCCACCGAAAACCCCGAACACCAATTTCAATTGACCTTTGGTGTATCGGAAAAGTACTGAAGGATCATCGAGACCCTGCTCTGCCGCCTCCATTCGCGCCAGAGCGGCTCTGAGCGCTTCGCGATCCTCGTTGCTGGCCGAAAGCGCGGCCAAGGCGGCTGCCTCGGGTTCGATCGCCAAACGAAGTTGCGTGAACTCAACCAAAGCGTTGTGTCGGCGCGACGTTCAAGCAGCCATCCCAAGATGTCGGGGTCGAGAAGATTCCAGCGTGATTCCGGGGCGACCGATGCGCCCAGGCGCGGCCTGGCGACGAGAAGTCCCTTGGCGGTGAGCATTTTAACGGCTTCGCGCAGCACCGGGCGGCTTACACCATAGTGCACGGCCAGCTCGCCCTCGTAGGGGAGCGGGTTGCTCTCCGAATAGGCGCCGACAACGATCGCCTGGCCGAGATTCTGCAGGATGCTGTAGATCAGGCTGCGGCCGCCCGAACCAAAGTGCGGATCACGCTGGCGGGCTCTTGGCGGCTCATCGCTCGACAACGTGGTCACCCCCACCAGCAGGTCCGGGTCGGCGGCGCGCTCATGGCGCCGTGCCGCTGCGCGCGACATTCACAAACGTCCCAAAGGAAAAGGCGCCGCTTTGTGGGTCCCATCGCTGGCCCTTCGCGCCATCGTCGGCATTGGCCAGGCGAATGGCGTAGCGAGGATCGTCCTTCAGACGCGATCCAGCGTCGGGCAGGGCAAGCCACACCTCCTGTTCGCCCAGCAGGTCGCCGGGCACGGCGGCCGCCAGTGTCTGGCTGGTGTCGGTTTGCGGCAGCCAGCGCCGCGGATCGCCCCCTTGCGTCGTCAGTCGGCGGACGGCGCCGGATTTACGGTCGCGCAGAATGATTTCCACCAGACGCGGATTATAGAGCCGGGCCCAGCCCAGATTGCGGACCGCGATCGAGACCGAAAGCGTGCCGCCCTGGGCGACGGCGGCCGGATGGCTGACCTTCACCAAGCCGAACCGGTAGCCCATGCGGCTGCGCACCGCGTCCAGGCAGCCTTGCTCGAGCCAGTTGTCGTGGAATAGGCGGCGATAGTAGCCGTCGTTCAGATAGGTCAGGTTGAAGCGTGCGCCCTCGACCAGGATGTCGGCGCAGTTGATGCGTGGCCGGGGATCGGGATCATCGGCGGGATTGCAGGTTTCGCCGCCAAAGGGCGCTAAATCGCCTAGCGCGTCGATGTATTGGCGTTGAGCATCGCGTACGTCCAGCTGGTCGTCGTAGGTGCCGACATCGGTATCGCTGGCTAGGAAGCAGTCGTTGTGAAACCCGGTGCGGAAAGAGCCGTCAAGCGCGGCGGCGAGCCCCGGCAATCTGGGCGACCATGCCAGGATATAGGGCGGGTAGCGGAATTGAACGAAGCGCGTGGCGGGCGCTGCGTCGAACAGAGCGTCCTTGATCCGTGCGCGGCTCTTCTCCGTCGTCAGGTTGTTTGACGAGGTGTGCCATTCGCCCCAGGCGCCGATGAAGCCGGCCTGCATGAAGGCGATCACGTCTTCATTGCGCTGAAGCAGAGGCTTGAGCTGGGCTAGGTGCGCCAGGACGCGCGGCAAGGTTGCGTCCTTCGCATCGCGGTATTGCGTTTCGCCCTGGGGATAGTTGTAGGTCGTGCGGACGATGAGTTTCACGCCACCCCGGCGCGCGGTCTCGAAGGCGACGTCGAGCCGGTCGAAAAACGCCGCCGGCAGGTCGCTGTCGCGATAGGATTCGAGGTTGATCCGCGCAAAGATCAGGCGCTGACCCTCGGCGTAGGTCTGCGCCACGAACGCCGCGCTCAAGGCGTCCAGGTCGGTATCGGCTGCTTGGTAGAAGCCCCGCTCGGGGTTGGCCAAGTCGGCCCCGCTGAAGCGGAAATCGGCGCTCACCAAGGTGGGCGAGGCCGGGTCTGTCCGGGCTTTGACTTGATGGGATCCGGCCAGCAGCAAGGCGGCTGACAACAACGCCGACCGCAAAAGGCTGAGCCGTTCATTCGCCCGCGGCGATGAAGGCACGACGTCACCCGTTTGTTTGAACTGAAGAAGATCCGCCGCCGACCGCCTGGGGAGCGGGGCCGGCGGCGGCGCACCTCTAGAAGCGGTAGCTCAGGCCCAACTTGTAGCTGGCGCCGTAGCGATAGTAGCCCTGCGGCAGCAGCGGATTGCCGTTGATGCTGTAGGTGTTGGCCTTGTCCAGAAGGTTCTGGCCTTCGATCGAGATGTCCATCTTGTCGGTGATCTTGTACGCCGCGTGAGCGGTGACCCAGGTGATCGGATCGGCCTTCTCGTTGTAGCCGGCGCCGAGCACGTTGACGGCCGTAGTGAAGCCCGCAGTGCGATCGCCCGAAAGGCTGAGCGACACCGGACCGTGGTCGTAGAAGACGCCCAGCGAATAGACCGACGGCGCGATCCCTTCAAGCGGACGCTCCTCGTCGCCGACGTAGCTCTTGGCCCAGTTACGCGTGTATTGCGCGCGCACGCCCAAGCCATTGTCCAGGAAGTGCTGCAGACCAACCTCGACGCCCTTGACCGTGGCGTGGTCGCCGTTGATCGGACGGCTGATGTTGAACAGGTGTCCCGGGACGCCGATATCCTGGCCCGGCTCCCAGCTGCTGGTGATCTGGTCTTTGATGCGCTTACCAAAGACTGCGACGTTGATCACCGAGTCGGGCCGGAAATAGTACTCAAGGGACACGTCGAGCTGTTTGGCCTGATAGGGTTTCAGCTCGGCGTTGCCGCTGTAGATCTGGGTGAACTCGCCCCACGAGACGCTTTCGGTCGTGCTGGTCGGCGCCAGGGTCGCGACCGACGGACGGGCCAATGTCTTGGCCGCGCCCAGACGCAGGCGCAGTTCGTCGGTGAAGCGATAGTTGAAGTTAAATGAAGGCAGCGCGTAAGTGTAGGTGTTGTCCTGCTCGATCGAAGTCGGCGGAGCGTAAACCGCCGTGTAGTTGAACGCGCCGTTTTCGATCACTTCAATGATCTTGGCGTCCCACGCTTGCGCATGGGTCTTCGTGCGCACGACGCGCAGACCAACGTTCCCGCTCCAGCGCTTGCCTTCGAGATTGCCCTGCACGTAACCGGCCCAAGTCTCTTCGCCCACGCGGTAGCTTTGCAGCGGGTTCCAGACCGGCGCGGCCTTGGAATAGTCGTAAGTGCCGCCGCCCGGGCGCGGCTTGCCGTTATAGGCCGCCAGCGCCGCTTCATAGTTGGGGATGTCGAAGGCCAGGAACGTGCGCGGGAACTTGGAGTCCACCTTGTCCATGAAGTTGGGCAGGCTGAAGCTGTCGGAGATGACGTTGCCGCCAAGCGCGCCCACGTTGATCGCGTAGTTGCCGGAATAGTAGTCGGCGCCGCCGGTCAGCGCGTTGTTGACCAGGTCCCGCGACTTCTTGCGATCGGTGTAGTTGGCGCCGAACTGCACATTGTCGAGCCAGCCGCGACCGATAGCCCAGGCGCCCTTGAACGACGCGCCGGTGATCTTGTCGTCGATATTGTCGCCGGCGAGCGAGAAGTAGTGGGTGTTGAAGTCGGCGTCCTTGAACTGACCCTTGTCCAGGCCGCTGATCAGCTCGCGGCCGTCATTGAAGTTGACCGTGACGTTGGGCACGCGGTCGCCCGTCAGCTCGATATGGGCGCTGTTGGGCTGGTTCATGCGCAGGACGACGTAGCTGTCCTGCCCGCCGGAATGACGCTTGGAGGTCGAGCGGTAGACGTCGCCCGTGATGGTCAGGGTGTCCGACACCCTCCATTCGACGTTGGCGCCGTAGAGCTGCGTTTCGACGACGCGGTAGGAGGTCTGGTTGAGCAGCTCCGGATTGAGGCGCAGCTCCGGGTCGGGATTGTTTATGTCGAAGCTGGTGACGATGCCGTTCTTGATCACCATGTTCGACCAGCGGCCCGGCGCATAGAGCGGGTAGAAGGACTGCTGATAGCCGACCTGCGGGGAATCCAGCTTGGTCGCCAGCCCGTCGACGACCAGGCGGAAGTTGTCGGATGGCCGCCACTCAAGCTTGCCCGTGAAGGCGTGGCGCTTTTTCTTCTCAAGGATCGAGCCGACGCGGAACTGGCCCGGACCGATCAGGCCGTATTCCTCGGGGTCCAGCACGCCGTTGTTGTTCGGGTCGATGGACCCGCCCCAGGCGTTGCCGCCCCAGCTTGCGTCGTTCGGATCGGCGTTGCGCGTCCAGCCACCGTCATTGCCGGCCACGTCGGTGCGGTCGTCGCGCTTTTCAAGCACGACGCCCAGCAGCAGGCCCAGCGTGTCGCCGGCGAAGGTGTTGCTGTAGACGGCCGACAGCTTGCGGCCGTCTAGTTCAGACATCTGGTTGCGGTCGCCTTCGAGACGCACGATGCCCTGCTGACCGCGCCGGTCGAACGGGCTGGCCGAGCGCAGGTTGACCAGGCCGCCGATGGCGCCTTCGGTATTAGCCGCCTCGGCGCCCTTGATCACGTCGGCGCCGCTGATGACGTCGGCCGGCAGCACGTCGTAGGCGAAGTCACGTCCCGCGCCGTCGGTGGCCAGGATCCGCCCGTTGAAGGTCGATAGCGTATATTCCGGACCAAGGCCGCGAACGCTGACCTTCTGGCCCTCGCCGCCGGCCGTGCGCGAGATCGACACGCCGGTGATGTGGCTGAGGGAGTCGGCGACGTTGTCGTCGGGGAACATGCCCAACTCAAGGGCGCTGATCGAGTCTTGGACGGTGGTGGCGTCGCGCTTGAGCTTGACGGCCTTGGCGACGCTGGCGCGCACGCCGACAACGACGACTTCCTCGACCGTCTCGTCATCAGTGGCCTTGGCGGGAACCTGCGCGATCGCCGCGCCTGCGGTGAGCAGAGCAACAATGCCTGCGCCAGCCATGATGGCCCCCCGGTGTGATGGACGACGTGCCATAGCGAACCCCTTTTCCTCGCTTGATCGGATGCAAATTCCGAAGTTTCGGTTCACACCCTATTTATATTACAAAAGGTAACAATGGTTTCGATGTCATGTCAAACCGCTACTTAACGAAAGTGTGCTTCGGAAGCATATTCGTTGCATAAATGTCGAAATCTTCGCCAGAGGCCCCCTTAAGATCCTGTATTGCCTGGGAATCGCGCACCGTCCGACGGCGGGCGAACGCCCCTTTCGATCAAGTAGTAGGGTGAACATCGGTTGCGGTCAGGCGCGCCCACAGCGCCGCCGCGGCGAAATCGGGCACGGTGAGATCGGCGCCGAGGCCAAGTCCCGCCTTCCGCGACGGTCCGATAACCTCGACGGTGAACACCCCCGCCGCCAGGGCGGCGGTCACGCCCGGCGCGGAATCCTCGAAGGCCATGGCGTTTTCCGCGGCGACGCCCAGCCGCTGAAGGGCCTCCAGATAGGGCAGCGGATCGGGCTTGGCGCGCGTCAGGTCCTCGCCCAGCACCAGAGTGTCGAAGCTCTCGGCAAGGCCAAGGACTCCCAGCGTGTGCTCGACATTCGGCCGGGGACCGTTGGTGACCAGCGCGCAGGCCACGCCCCTCGCCTTCGCCCAGCCAATCAGTCGCGCAAGCCCCGGCATCGGCGTCATCCGTGGCGTCAGGCGGCGATACAGCGCCTCCTTCTCGTCGGCCAGGCGCCGGCGCTCGTCCTCGGAGAGGACGGGAAAGAAGTGCGCGAAGATGGCGTCGTTCGGCTGACCCGACACGTGCCGGTGAAAGTCGTCGTCGCTCATGACCACGCCCCGGGCGGCGAAGGTGTCGGCCATGGCCTGGCGGTGGATCGCGTCGGTGTCGCTGAGCGTGCCGTCCATGTCGAACAGCAAGGCCTCGAGCCGCGCGAACGCGAACCGCCCCGCATGAAAACGCAAGATCTCGAAACCAACATCGTCAGGCATTGATCGCCGATCTCAGGGCCTGGCCGCTCAAGCGCGCCGCATAGAGGGCCGCGCCGATGGCGGGGCTGAAGCGGGGCGTGATCAGGCGGTAGTCGGGCGAATGGAGCGACAGCTGCTGGCGGAAGGGTTGGAGGATGAGCTCGCCCCCCTGAAACACGCCGCCCGAATAGGACAGGTTCACCGCCTCGCCGGGTTGATACTGAAGCCGCTGGCGGATCGCCTCCACGATCGCCGCCAACTCCCGGCCGGCGTCGGTAAAGATGCGTCGCGCGGCCTCGTCGCCTTGCATCGCCGCCCGGGCGACCAGGCGCGACAGGGCGGCGATGCGGTCACGCTGGGGCGCGGACTTGGTGTAGACGTAGGCGCAGATGTCGAGATCGCTTTGCAGCTCAAGCTCGCGCGTCAGCAGGTCATGCAGCGGCCCGCGCGGCAGACGTCCATCGGCCATGCGCGAAAAGGCGCTGAGCCCCCGCGCGGCGATCCAGTAGGCCGAACCTTCGTCGGAGAACACCTCGCCCCATCCGCCGCCGCGCGCCGACAGGCCCTGGCGCTCGCCGTAGCCGATCGAGCCCGTACCCGCGACGATGTTGATGCCGTCCTCGCCGCCGAGCGAGCCCGCCCAGCCGCAGATCATGTCGTTGCCGCAGGCGTAGCGATGATGGCCGAGGACGGCCTCGGGGATCAGGTCGAGGAAGGGCTGGACCTGCGAGTCCTCGCCGTGAGCGGGCAGTCCGAAGAAGGCGAAGATGACGTCGTCGGGCGAGGCGCCGGCCTTGTCGAGCACTGCGTGAACGCCCTCATGCAGCAACGCGTGCAAGGCCTCGAAACCGACCTGGATATGGTAGCTGGACCCGCCTTCGTGGCGGGCCAGCTCGCGGCCGCTGGCGTCTGTCAGGACGAAGGCGGTCTTGGTGCCGCCGCCATCCACGCCCAGAAAACACCCTTCGGACAGGTTCGCCTGATCCATCGTCAGCTCAGCTCGTGGATGCGCACGCCCTGCACGACACGATTGACCGTTCCGGTGGTGTTAGGATTGTCCGGCGTCAGCCCCAGGCGCAGCGACTCGAAGAAGGCGAAGATCTGCGGCGCCACGATATAGGGGAACAGCAGTTCGGCGTCGTCCGCCGTCTCCAGCCCGAGTACGCTGAGCTCGTCGCTCTTGGCCAGCCCCACCCCGTCCTGAGCCGTGATGGCGATGACGCGGGCGGCGTCGTTGTCGCGCTGCAGCTCGCCGAGAAGATCCACGTCGTAACTGCGCGTGTAGGCGTTGTTGGAGAAGAAGACGACGATCAGCGTGCGGTTGTTGACGATGGTTTTCGGACCGTGCCGGAAGCCGAGCGGTGAATCAAACATCGTCACCAGAGCCCCGTTGGTCAGCTCCAGAAGCTTCAGTCCCGACTCCCGCGCCAGGCCCTGGAAGATGTGGCTGCCCAGATAGACCACGCGCTCATAGCCATCGGCGGCCGCGTCTTGCATGACGGGGGCGTAGGTGTCGATCACCTGCCCGGTGGCGCGCGCGATGGCGTCGATCCGCGCGTCCATCGACGCGATGCCGCTGAAGATCGCCAAGGCCGCGTAGGTCATGCACGAGAAGCTCGACGTCATGGCGAAGCTTCGATCGTGTGTCGCTTCGGGCAACTGCACGATGAGGCCCTGCGATCTCTGCGCATAGGCCGCCAGGGCGCCTTCGGCGTTGCAGGTGATGACCAGGTGATGCAGGTGCTTGACCAGACGGTCGGCCAACTCGACGGCCGCCACGCTCTCGGGACTGTTGCCGGAACGTCCGAACGACACGAGCACGGTCGGCGCGTCGGCTTCGAAATAGAGCTGCGGAGCGCAGACGAGATCCGTCGTCGGGATGGCCTCGACCCGGCGGCCAAGTCGCATGGACAGCACCGGCGCCAGGCATTCACCGATGAAGGCCGAAGTCCCCGCGCCGGTCAGGATGACACGCAGCGCGGGCAAGGCCAGAAGCGGCTGGAGAAAAGCCTCGATCTCGGCCCGGCGCGCCATCAGGAGCGCCTGGGTCTCGCGCAGCATGGCCGGTTGCTGCGTGATCTCGCGCGCGGTCCAAAGACCGCCCAGCTGATCCAGCGCGGACTCCGTGAGGCCCAGATGGGTGACGTCAGACATAAGCATGCTCCGGCTCGGCGGTGGAGGCCGCGCGATAGGCCTCCAGCGTCGCGCCGATATGGGCGATCACCAGATTGGCTGGACTGGGCGTCAAGTCAGTATTGCGGACGGCCGTGTAGGCGTCCGGCATGTACTGGCTGATCAGCGTCAGAGGCGGGCCATTGTCGGTAAGGTTGGCGAACATCACCTCCTGGGCTGCGGTGATCTGCGGATCGGGCCAGTAGTAGCGTATCCGGTCGGAGAGACTGTACTGAAGGTCGAACTGAAGGTCCGCGCCGGTGGCGCGATAATATTTGCCCCAGTTGCGCGGGTCGGCCTTCATGCGCTCGATGGCGATATGGCGGAAGCGCGAGGCGCGGTCTTCGCCGATCCATTCGCGCTCGATGGCGTCCAGGGCCCAGAAGGCTTCGCGCAGGGCGAAGGTGACGCCCGGCCCGACCTTGAGGATGGCGAAATGGTCTTCGACCAGGGCCTTGAGCGCCTTGGGCGTCTGGTAGTCGGTCGAATGGGCTTCGAAGACGATATGCGGCTGGTCGTCGAGCGCGCGGCTCAAGGAAACGGCCCTAGCGCGGTCATAATCGATCACCTTGTGGTGGTCGAACTCGACGCCCGGCTGCACCACGGCGGCGATGACACGGGGCCAGGCCCGCGATAGCCCCTCCGCCGCGAAGATCGCGCGGTGGGCCTCGATCGTGGCGAGCGCCGCCTGAGGTGTTGTCACCTCGAGCTCGGGCAGGTCCTCGGCCGCGCCGCCGGGCACGGGCACCTCGGTGCCGATGACGTACACGCACGGCTCGCCGCCGACGCGCCGTTGCGTGGCTTCGGCGACGCCGATCAGGCGCGCGGCGCGGCGGGCGATGGTTTCCTCGAGCAGGGGGGCCGGATCGTCGGCGCACGACATCGAACAGTCAGCGTGGATCTTACGGAAACCGGCGGCCACATACTGCTCGATCAGCACCTCGGCCTTGGTCATGGCCTCTTCGGCGCTGAGGCTGGTCCAGGGATTAGGACCCAAGTGGTCGCCACCGAGCAAGATGCGCTCGCGCGGCAGGCCGACCTTGTCGGCGATGGCGTGGACGAAGCCGCGGAACATGTTCGGCGTCATGCCCGTGTAGCCGCCGTCCTGATTGACCTGGTTACAGGTGGCCTCGATCAGCACCACGTCGACGCCGGCCCGCAGCGCGTGGACGAAGGTGGCCTCGATGACCAGCGGGTGGGCCGAGCAGACCGAGTAAATGCCGCACGCCTGACCGGACTTATGCCGGGCGACCAGATCGAGCATTGCCTTCATGGGGAACCCTTCGGTGAACAGGCGCCAACCTAACGCACCCCCCAACACAACGCAACTAAACCAATGAAAACGAAAGGCAGATATTTCGCTTTGGCTCACACATTCGCCCACCTAATAAAAAAGGAGCGGTCGCTGCGGGAACGACCGCCCTAGGGGGAGGAGCGGCGCGCCCTAGGACGTGGCCAGGAGCGCCGAGGCTATGACGGCCAAGGCAAGGCCGATCATCTTGAGCTCGCCGGGCACGACCCCGGCGATGAGAAGCGAAATCACCGCGGTCACCAGCGGACCGCCGGCGTTGGTGAGCGGCGCGACCACGATCGCCTTGCCGTATCGGAAGGCATAGACCAGGGCCAAGGCGCCGATGGCGTTGAGCACCTGGATGCCGGCCGCCAGCCACGGCCCGTCCCAGCCCCAATTGATTGGCCTGGAGAAGTCGGTCATGCCCAGCGCCACCGGCGCCACCAGCAGGCCGCTGACCATCATGTAGAAGAAGATGCTCTCGGCGCTCATGCGCGCGTTGGCCAGCTTCATGAAGTAGGCCTGCACGCCCCAGCAGAGCATGATGATCAAGGCCAGCGGGAACCAGGTCGAGCCTTGGGCGAACGAAAAGCCCTGCGGCGAGAAGTCGAACAGAGGCAGGGCGAGCAGCGCCAGCACCACCCCCAGCGCCCCGAGCTTGGTCGTGCGCTCCTTGAGCAGGACGAAGGACATCAGGATGGTGACGAGTGGCGACAGCGAGATGATCGGGAAGATCAGATAGGCCGGCCCGGTGGAGATGGCGTAGAAAAGGATCATCTGGCCGCCGGCTCCGGTCAGGCCGATCAGAAGACCGTAGAAGATCGACTTCGGATCGCGGTCCAGCTTCCACTTTTCCCGCTGCATGACGATCACCGCCGGCACGATCATCGTGACCGCCCAGACGCAATAGACAAGCGTTTCGGGAAAGCCGCGTTGGGCAGAGAGGCTGGCGAACGCGCCCCACACGCCCCACAGGGCGACGGTGAGGAGCGCGAACAGCAGCCAGCGCCGGGGCGCGGCAACGGACTCGGCGGACACGGCTACGGAAGTGTCGGTCATGCACGGCCGCCTTTCATGGGGACGGCTTCGATCAGCAGGAACTTCTCGAACTTGGCGGGGATGCGGGCGGTCTTGGCGGTCACGACGCCCAGATCCTTGCTGTTGTAGTAGTCGGTCAGGCGATAGGCGCCCTCGCCCAGGCCGCGCAGCTCGACCTGGCCATGCCATTGCGGGGCGTAGAAGGCGTAGTAGAGCCGGCCGTTCTTCTCGATCGCGTGAGCCTCGGGTTTGTCGAAACCGATGTCGTAGAGCTCGCCCCGGTACTGGCCCTTGGGCAGCATCTTGGCGTTATAGAGGTCGGCCCATTTGCGCCACACCGCCTCGCGCTCGGGCGTCAGGCGGAAATTGGCGTCCTTGCCCCGTCCCTCGTTGGGCCAGGTGAACTTGGTCGAGATGACCGCGCCGATGCCGACGCTCGAGGCGAAGTCATTGCCGCCGTCGCTCAGCTCGACATGGTCGCCGGCATAGGCCGCGTCGCGCCCCATCAACGCCTTCAGCGACTTGCCCTTCAGGCGCACCTGCCAGGACGACAGCGGATCCGAGGCCGGAACCTGGTTGGTGTAGGGCAGGTTGTGGAAGGCGTAGGACGTGCCGCACGGGCAAAACTCGACGACGGCGTTCGGATTGACCTCGCGCGCGGTGTCGTAGACCAGCTTCCAGAAGTCCTGGAGCTTCTCGACGGACTCCTCGGGACGCGCGTGGTTGTGGGCCGGATTGTAGCAGGGGGCGACGCCGTTCATGTGCTGGCCGTCGAGCTTGAGGCCCTCGTAGCCCCACTCGCCGATGATCTTGCGGACCAGCTTCTGCGTGTAATCCCGCGTCGGCTGGTAGGCGGGGCACAGATAGAATGCGTTCCACCAGGTGACGTTCTGCACCGCGCCATCGGCGTCCAGCAGCAGCATGTCGGTATGGTCGTGCAGCAGGTCCGAGCCCGGATCGACGGCCAGGGGCGCCAGCCACAGCTTGGGCTTGAGACCCGCGGCCCGGATCGCCCTGACGAAGGCGACCATATCCGCCTCGGTGCGGAACTTGCGCGGGTCCAGCGCCCAGTCGCCCTCGTTGGTCTGCCAGCCGTCGTCGAGCACGGCCCACTTGAAGCCCAGGTCCTTGACCTTGCTATAGGTCCCTTCGATCTCGGCGACCGTGAAGTCGCGCTCATAGCCCCAGGCGCACCAGATGGCCTCGTAGGACCCCTCCGGCGCCTTCGGAGCCGCCAGGCCGCGGTCGGCCATCACCCGACGATAGGCGTCGAGCGTGGCGTAGTAGTCGCGCTGATGGACGGCGACGAAGGCGTCGAGCGAGACTAGCGTGTCGCCGGGCTTCAGCGTCACCGCCCTCGCCTCCTCCAGCGCCACCGACGCGCCGGCCGATGACGCGATGATCGGCAACGAGACCAGCTTCGGCGTTAGCTCGACATGGCCCACGGCGATGCCGGCGTCCAGCCGCCAGACATCGGCGACCGGCGTGCCGGACCCGTAGTCGGACGCGTTCATGCCCATGAAATTGGCCTGGTCGAAACCCTCCTTCACCGGCTGCACCCAGTCGCGGCGGTCCGAATGGGTCGAGCCAGACCACGACCAGAAGCCTGCGCCCGACGACTTCAGCACGTGCGCGCCGATCCGGTAGCGCTCAATGTCAAGCGCCTGGCCGCCCGTGTGCCGCCAGGCGACCGTCATCAGCGGAAACCCCGGATAACGCTCGTAGAAGGTCAGGCTGACGGTCTTTTCCAACCCCTCGGCCGAGACACCGCGCACGGTGTGGCGCATGCCCTTGCCATGAACGTCGTTGACGGGAGCTTGGCGGTGTTCGGCGAAGGTGAAGCGGTCAATCACCTGGCCGCCCTTGAGCGTCACCGTTTCGGACGGCGCGAAGTCGGTCAGGGGCGTGGCTGGTCCGGTCAGGCTGGAGATCAGCCGGCTGTTCAGCGCGGCGTCGAACTCGAGGGTCAGGGCCGCGTCGCCCGCGCGCGCCACCGACACCGCGGCCCAGGCCTGGCTCGCGCTGAGCGCTCCAGTGGCCAGAACGGTCCCGCCGAAGAGGGCCAGGATGCCGCGCCTGTTCACAAGCGGTTTGGTGATCACTCGCAGCCCCTCCAACGCCTACAAAAATGATCTTGCATAGGTCATTTTTAAAAGGCAAACAAAAACACATAAAACCGAAACAGCACGTTTCGATTTCGTTGCTTTATGGTGCGTTTCAGGAAAGGCGGAGGGTAGCCATGAGGCTCGACAGGCGTTTACTACTGACCCTTGCAGCGCCTCTGGCGCTGTTGGCCTGCGCGACGGCGCACGCCACGCCTGAAGCCGCGACCTACAGCGTCGCCGACTTCGCCCGTGTCCCGAAGTTCGACGCCCACGTCCACATCAACGTCAAAGACCCGGCGTTCCTCGACCAGGCGGCGGCCGACAACTTCGAGGTCCTGTCGATCAATGTCGACTATCCGGCCTTCCCGTCGATCGCGCTTCAGGCCGACGCCGCCCATCACTTCGCCAAGGCCGATCCGAAACGCTTCCACTACGCGACCACCTTCTCGATGAAGGGATTTGGGACCGACGGCTGGGCGCAAAAAGCCAACGCCGCTCTCGACTCCGAATTCAAACAGGGGGCCTTGGCGGTCAAGGTCTGGAAGAACGTCGGCATGGTCGAGCGCGACGCCGCCGGCCAGCTGATCTTCATCGACGACAAGAGCTTCGATCCGATCTTCGATCACCTGGTGGCCAAGGGCGTTCCCCTGATCGCCCACCAGGGCGAGCCGTACAATTGCTGGTTGCCGCTCGAGCAGATGACGACCAAGAACGACAAGGCCTATTTCAGCGCGCATCCAGAGTATCACATGTATCTCCACCCGGAGATGCCGCGCTACGAGACCCTGATGGCCAAGCGAGACGCCATGGTCGCCGCCCACCCGGACCTACACTTCGTCGGCGCGCACATGGCCAGCCTGGAATGGAACGTCGACGAGGCGGCGAAATTCCTCGACGCCCATCCGAACGCGGTGATCGAGACGGCCGCCCGCATGGCCCAGATCCAGCATCAGTCGGTCCGCGACTACGGGAAGGTGCGCGCCTTCTTCATCAAGTATCAGGACCGTATCCTCTACGGCACCGACCTGACGCTGAACCCCGGAGAAGACGCCCAGGGCTTCAAGAAGACGGCGCACGACTACTGGACGTCGGACTGGACCTATCTGGCCACGACCCAGAGCCAGCGGGTCGACGACATCGATGCCGATGCGCGGGGCCTGGCCCTACCCAAGTCGGTGATCGACAAGATCTACTACGGCAACGCCAGGCGTGAGTTCCTCGCCAAGCGCGAACACTGATCGAAGAGACCTAGATGACCGTCCGCTCCCTGCTCGCCGGCGCGGCCGTCGCCGGCCTCCTCGTCCTGTCCCCGCCCGCCTTCGCCCAGGTCGCCCCTGGCGCCGACCCTCTGGCGGCCGCGGGCAAATGGTCCATCCCCGAGCGCCCCCAGGCGCGCACCCCGCCCATGGGCTGGAACTCCTGGAACGCCTTCCGCACCGAGGTCGACGAGGCCAAGGTCGTGGGCGCCGCCAAGGTCCTGGTCGACAGCGGCCTGTCCAAGCTGGGCTACAACTATGTCAACATCGACGACGGCTGGTGGCTCAAGCGCCGGCAGTCGGACGGGCGGCTGCAGATCCGCACGGCGATCTTCCCGTCGGCCAAGGTCAAGGGCAAGGACTCCAGCTTCCGTCCTTATACCGACGCCCTGCACAAGATGGGCCWGAAGGCCGGCATCTACACCGACATCGGCCGCAACGCCTGCTCGCAAGCCTATGACCTGCACTCCCCCAACCTGCCCGAAGGCACGACGGCCGAGCGCGAGGTCGGGCTTGCCGGCCACGTCGATCAGGACATCGCCCTCTATTTCAAGGACTGGGGCTTCGACTACATCAAGGTCGACGCCTGCGGCATCAATGTCTACGGCCTGGAAACCGACATCGTGCGCGAGCATGCCTACAGGGCCGTGCCGCCGCTGATCGACCAGGTCTCTATCAACCGCACCGACGTGCCGGCCGTGCGAGCCCGCTACGCCGAAGTGGCCCAGGCGCTGAAGACCTACAATCCGGACGGCGACTACATCCTGGCGATCTGCAACTGGGGCTCGGCCGATGTCCGGTCCTGGGGCAAGGACGTCGGCCACATGTGGCGCACCAGCGGCGACATCACCCCGACCTGGACGCGCATGCTGCACAATTTCGACAGCGCCTCGACCCGCGCACTCTACGCCAAGCCCGGCGCGTGGAACGATCCAGACATCCTGTTCATCGGCCACGGCGAGTTCGACCAGAACCATCTGACCGAGGCGCGCTCACATTTTGTGCTGTGGGCCATGATCAACGCGCCGCTGCTGATCAGCTACGACCTGCGCCAGGCGCCGCAAAGCCTGATGGACATCTGGGGCAACGCCGACATCGTGCGGATCAACCAGGATTCCGGCGGCCACCAGGGCGTGATCGCCTACGCCTCCGACGACGTGCAGATCATCGTCAAGACCCTGGCCAACGGCAAGAAGGCCGTGGCCCTGTTCAACCGGGGCCTGGGTAGGAGCGACGTGACCCTCACGGCCGCACAGCTGAAGTTCGCCGGCGACGCGCCGATCCAGCTCAGGAACCTGTGGGACAAGACCGCGACCGCGTTCACCGGCGAGACCAGCTTCACGCTGGACGCGCGCCAGACCCTGGCCTTCGAGGCCTCGGGCACGCGCGCGCTCGGCGATGGCGTCTATCTGTCGGAAATCCCCGGCGAGGTGAACGTGGCGGTCAACGGCGTGATCGCTCCCGAGCCCGACCCGGTCGTTCACCGCATGCGCAATGCCTGGGGCGAGACCCGCGGTTCGGGCGAGCGTCCGACCTATGCCGGCTGGGGCGGCGCCCAGGCCGACGCGACGCCCTACGACCAGGCGCTGCGCATCGGCGGCCAAGGCTTCGACACCGGCATCGGGGTGCTGGCCAATTCCCGCATCGAGGTGCGCAACACCGGCAATACCCGCTTTGAGGCCCGGGTTGGGGTGGACGACTCCACCCGCAACACCAAGGACAAGGTGCGCTTCGCCGTCTACGGCGACGGCAAGCTGCTGACCGAAAGCCCGCCCATGGGCCTGGGCGAGGCTCCGCGTGCGCTCACCGCCGACATCAAGGGCGCGCGCATCGTCGAGATCGTCGCCCGCTCGGCGACCACGACCAGCGACCTGCCGCTGGTCGTCACCTGGGGAGACGCAGCCATGCGCCGCTAAGTGCGTCAGGCCTTGTAGAGGCTGATCCCAAGACGCTCCGCCGCTTGGTCGATATAGTCCGGAGCGGCGGCGTCGGTGATCAGGACGTCCAGGTCCCCGACATCGATGATGCGGTGCAGGCAGACCTTGCCGAACTTGGACGCGTCGGTGACCGCGATGACCTCGCGCGCCGTCTCGACCATCTTGCGGTTCAGTTGCGCCTCGGCTTCGTGATGCGTGGTGATGCCGCGCTCGACGTCGAAGCCGTCGACGCCCAGGAACAGCTTGTCCAGCAGCAGGTCGTCCAGAGCCGCGACGGTCTGCGCGCCGTAGAAGGCCATGTTCCGGCGGCGCAGCTCGCCACCCAGCATGACGATCTTGATCTTTCGCTTCTGGTTGAGGACGCTCAGGACATCGAAGTCGTTGGTGACGACGGTGATGTCTTCCTCGTCCGGCAGGAACCGCGCGATCTGCAGCGTCGTGGTGCCGGAATCCAGCATGATCGAGTCACCGGCCTTGACCATGCCGGCGGCCAGCTTGCCGATGCGTTCTTTTTCCTCGGTGTGGCTGACGCGTTTGGTCTCGATGGCCGGCTCGACACTGGCGTTGACCACCTCCGAGGAGATTGCGCCGCCGTAGGCGCGCGTCGCCACGCCGCGCTCTTCGAGGTAATGCAGATCCTTGCGGATGGTCTGCATCGACACTCCGAACTGTTCGGACAAGGGCGTGACTTGGACGCTGCCGCGGGCTCGGAGCATGGCCGTGATTTCGCGCCGGCGTTCGGAGGTGTCGCGCATCACCTTTACGGAGCCATCCGCCATAAACTGCATCTCCTGACCGGCCGCTGCTAAGCGGAGGGGCTTTCGTTATATCGCGCAACGGCACGCCGTTTAAGCACTTCATCGTCAATAGTAGGACAAAGCTGTCGATCTCGCCTCACAGCACGGCCATTTCAACGCTGCCCGGTTTCGATTCGATAGGACCAAAGGAGAACAGGTCCGCAAATCCTCCGGCGGCCCAGCCCTTTTGTGAGCCCGTCTACCGCGCCTCGCCATCGTCGACGCCCGCCTCGCCGCACGGTCAGGCCACGATATGCGACCGAGGAGGATATCCCTTCCTCCTGCGGCAATGTCAAAGCCGCGCCATCTAACGACGGCGCCGAGGACGAAACTGCGCCACCCCGAACCAGTCCGATCACTCGGCGAGCAACTGGAAGACGGCCTTCAGCAAGATCTCGGCCCGGTACGGCTTGGACACGTGAAGGTCGCCGCCAGCGGCCAGGCAGGCCTGCGTTTCGATCGCGCTGGTGTTAGCGGTCAGGCAGATGATCGGCGTGCGCACGCCGTTCTCCTGTTCGGCCCGTCGGATTAGGGCCATCGCCTCAAGACCGTCCATGACCGGCATCTGGATGTCCATCAGGATCAGGTCGAAGGTCCCTGCCCGGGCGGCCTCCACCGCCGCTTGGCCGTTGTCGACGATCGTCAGATCCGCGCCGATCGGCTCTAGGATCATCGCGACCACCTTCTGGTTGGTGGGATGGTCCTCGGCGAGCAGAATCCGGGGCGACCGCTCAGCCTGGGCGACCCGGGGCGCCGCCTTGGCGACGTCGTCTGAACACACCTGGCCCGAGGACGTCAGCGGCACGAAGACCACGAAGGCCGAGCCCCGGCCGATCCTGGACCGCACCGAGACCCGTCCGCCCATCAGCTCGAGCAACGACTGGCAGATCGCCAGGCCAAGGCCGGTTCCGCCATGCCGGCGGGTCGTGGAGGCGTCGGCCTGTTCGAAGGGGCGAAACAGCCGCAGCGCCTCCCGCTCGTCGAACCCCGCGCCGGTGTCGGAAACGACGAACCGCAGGCCGTGCTCCGCCGGTCGCGCGGTGAGGCGCACCTGGCCTCGCGCCGTGAACTTCACCGCGTTGCTCAGCAGGTTCGACAGCACCTGC
Organism: Caulobacter sp. P4_E5; assembly: GCF_056401555.1. Classification (NCBI taxonomy): domain Bacteria; kingdom Pseudomonadati; phylum Pseudomonadota; class Alphaproteobacteria; order Caulobacterales; family Caulobacteraceae; genus Caulobacter; species Caulobacter sp. P4_E5. The sequence continues at coordinate 113,310 of NZ_JBFUJD010000001.1, read as the reverse complement.
GTCAGCCGCGTCTGGTCGCCGAGATAGAGAGCGGCGGCCGCGGGGCTGACCCGCCAGCTCAGGGCGATGTCCTTGGCCGCGGCGGTCGCGGCGTGCAATTCGGCGACGTCGCGAACCAGGTCGCGCAAGACGAAAGGCTCCGCCTCCAGGCGCATCTGGCCTGCCTCGATCTTGGCGGTGTCGAGCACGTCGTTGACCAGGCGCTCCAGCACGCGGGCCGAGGACACGATCAGCTCGGCCATATCGCGGCTCTGGTCGGTGGCCTGGCGGTCGCGCAAGACCTCGCCGACGGCGATAACCCCGTTCAGCGGCGTGCGCAGCTCGTGGCTCATATTGGCCAGGAACCGGGCCTTGGCCGCAGCGGCTTCCTCGGCCTTGGCCAAAGCCGCATCGCGCGCCGCCTCGTTGCGGTCGAGCCGTTCGATCAGGCTGATCACGCGCCAGTAGCCGAACACACACACCGCCATCAGCAAACCGCCGATCAGCAAGAGCAAGGGTGCGGCATGGGCCAGGATGGTCAGTCCCGGCTTGGCCGGCCGCCAACGGATCACCGCCAGCGCGCGGCCATCAGGGCCGCTGAGCGAGACATAGGGCTGGACCGGATCTTGCGCCGAGGCCAGCCGCGCATCGGCGATCAGCAGGTCACGGCCAAGCTCGTCCACCACGGCGGCGACCTTGCGACCGGAAACCACGACAGGATCGAAGCGCCCAGGCGTGACGTGGACGAGATCTTCCGGAACGATGGTCGCCGCCGACACGGCGTAGAGCACGCCACCCGCCTCGACGAAGGCCTGACGGGTCGCGACCGCGTCCAAGCCGATCTGCGCAGCGCCCTCCCTGGCCTTGGCCGCCGCGCCCCGCGCGCGAACCTCGGCGACCAAGGGGGCGACCGCGTTGGCGAAAGGCCGCTCGCGCTCGAGCGACACCGGCTCGCTGTCGCGCGAGGCATAGGCCAGGACGCCGTCAGCGCCATAAGCCAGAGTGACATTGTGCTTCATGTAGTCGGCGTAGTAGTCGCCGAAATTGACTTGCGCCCAGGCCCAGTCCTTCCTGGCCATGGCTACGCAGGCGTCGTTCCAGACGCTGGCGGAGACGACGTTCTCGCGCAGCAGCTCCAAGGTGCGTTCCGCGCGGCGCGCCACCAGGCGCGTCTCGGTCTGCTGGTGCGCCGCGTCGATGGCGCGCACCGCATACGCCGCCAGCGCGGCGACTCCGGCCAGGACGATAAGCGCCGCCAAGAAGCCGCCCGCGACAATTCGTCTCAGCTGCGCGCGGTTATTTACTGAACTTGGCGCCATTCTCCCCCCGGAGACGCAGTCAAACACGGACTATGTAACAAGACTCTAAACCTTTTGACCACTGGAGACTTTTATCGACGCCACAACGATACTTTAAGAGCTCCCATCCCTATTGGCGTCGAGGAGGATTTTTGCATGTCACTGAAGCATTGGTGTGCGGCTGGCGCCGTCCTTTTGGCGAGTCTGGTCGGCAATACAACCAAAGCCGCACCGGTTGGCCTGGAGGCCAACCTGACGGCGACGTCGGACTATCGCTTTCGGGGATTGTCGCTCTCGGACCGAAAGCCGGCCCTGCAGGCGGACTTGACGGTGAGTCACAAGAGCGGCGCCTACGCCTCCATCTTCGCCTCGACGATCGATGAATACGGCCAGGACGCCGACGGCAAGGGCGCGACCGTCGAGCTGGACTACACGGCTGGCTGGACCTTCTCCGGCGCGGGCCTGGACTTCGATATCGCCGCCTCGGCCTATACCTACCCTGGCGGCGTGGGCGTCAACTATGTCGAGCTGCCGGTGCAAGCCTCCAAGACGGTCGGGGCCTGGACCGGGTCGACGGGGTTCGCCTACGCGCCCGAACAGCACGCGCTCGATCACGACAATCGCTACTTGTGGATCGGTCTCGATTACGAAAGCCCCGCCCTGCCCGTGGCCCTGTCCGCCCGGCTCGGGCGAGAGGATGGCGCCTTCGCCGACCAAAAGACGGATTGGTCGCTCTCGGCGAGTCGGACATTGGGCCGTCTGCAGGCCTCGGCGACCTATGTCGACAGCGATCAAGGCGGCGGCGGCGTTGTGCTGTCGCTCGCGGGCCGGTTCTAAGACGCGCCCCCGGGCGGTTCCAACAAGTCGAAGTCGCGCCATGAGCGAGCAAACCGGACGCGCGTCCGTGAGCTCTGGGACGGGCTTCAGCGAGCGGTCGGTTCGGCCATGAGCGCAGACTTGCGACGCCGCTCGAACGGCGCTGAGACCATCGCGCGCCTTACGCGTTCCTGCGTCAGGCGTGCGGCGAGGCCAAGGTAACAGATAGCCATGCAAAAGATCGTTTTCGGGGTCCTGATCGCCTTCGTCTTGGCCCCCTTTCCCGCCATGGCCCAAGGCGTGTTCAATATGGGCGTATTGACCAACAGCCTTTCCCAGGGTGCGAACACACAGTCCGAGACCGCTCGTGCCCGAACCAGCCAGATCTTCCGCCCCAAGGCCCAAGGTCCTCAGAACCATGCCTCCGATCCTGCGGCGCTCGTCTATCGGCCCAGCATGGCTGTGCGAAAGCGCAACATGGCGCAGATCGTCGAGCGACTTCGCCGGGTGGATCCGGTCACCGCAGCCGACATGCAGCGCACCTTCGCCAGCCGCGATCCGATCGCCGAAATGGGCCGTCTGATGCAGCCCGTGGGGCTCAATCCCGACAATGTCGCCGACGCCGTCGCCACCTATCTGGTCACCGCCTATTATGGCGTGCGCGGATCGACCGAGGGGGAGCCCGCCGAGTTTAAGGCGGTGAGCGACCAAGTCGGCCGCGCACTCAGCGCCGATCCGGCGTTCACGGGCGCCAGCGACGCCTTCAAACAGGAGATCGCCGAATCCATGCTCGTGCAGGCGGTGCTCGCCAACCAGGCCGTCCAGGCGGCGCAAAAGCAGCCTTCGGCGATGCCGGCGATCAAGGCGGCGATCGGCCAAGGAACTCGTGCAAGCTTTGGAATGGACCTGACGCGAGTTCGCCTTGGGCCGCACGGCCTTCGATAGGAAACCCAGAGAACCTCACGGTTCGCCATGCGCCATAATCGGACCTTCGCTCGTCTCCGAGAAACGGACCTTGCCGAGCGTGACTAGCGGCTACGTCTTTCGAAACACGAGTAGCAGGTTGTTCGCGGGCATGGTGAGACGCTCGGAAAGGCCAAGGCCATGGGTAGCCGCCAAGGCGACCAGATGGTCCAGGTGGCGAATTCCCCACTCGACATTGCGTCGCCTCAGACTCTGATCGAACTCGATGTTGCTGGGCGCTGTCGGCGTGTCGCCCTCGATGAAGGGGCCGTACAGGAACAGGCCGGCGCTCGGATGCAGCACCCGCGCAGCGCCCGCCATCAGGCCGGCCGTGGCCGTCCACGGCGAGATATGGATCATGTTGATGGCGAGGACGGCGTCGGCTCGTTCGACGGGCCAGGTGTCCGGTCGCGACGCATCCAGCATCAGCGGACACAGGAGGTTGCCTAGACCGGCATGCTTGCGCCAGGCGGCTATGCTATCCAGAGCCCCGGGATCAGCGTCGGTCGGCTGGTATTGCAGCGTGGGCAGCGCTGCAGCGAAGTGAACTGCGTGCTCGCCAGCGCCCGCCGCAACCTCCAGCACCAGACCGTTCTCTGGCAGGCGCGTCCGCAGGATCTCCAGAATGGGATCGCGGTTTCGGGCCGTGGAGGGGGACGCACGCGCGGCGGGAAACAGGGGATCGGACATGCCGACAATCTGAAGGCTTCGGCGGCTTGGCGCCAGAAGCGGACGCTGGCGCTCCTCCAGGAAGAAGACGCTAGCAAGAGACCGTCGCCCCTTCGCCCGAGCCTAAGCCAGTGACCTGGCCCCTTTAGAGGTCGATTTGCTCGGACAGCCGCTGGCTGGCGTGATCAGAACCGGCTTCGCCGGCTGCGCGCGCGACGCGGGGCGCCGGCTAGCTTGGCGCGGTGCTGACCGGCTTGCGCCCTCGCCCCGACCCAGGGATTCGCGACGATCACCAATGACCAAGGCCGCATGGGCTGTCCGCATCTACGCCTGACGATCGAGCCGCCCGATCAGCAAAAGTTGGCGGAAAAGGCGGAGGTCACTCGTCCCAATAAAGAGGGGCCAGATGTCGGTTTGCCCCATGAGACGAGTTGGGCGAATGGGCGAGACTGTCAGAATAGACCGCCGAGGCTTCCTATTGTCGGCATCCGCCGTCGCAGGGGCCACGGCAGTAGGTTTCGGAGGTCTTGGCGCGCAAGGTCTGGCGGCGACACCGGTCGCCACCCGCTATAATGCGACCTCTGAAGGGATCGTAACGCGGGGCGGGCCTCGGTTTGGCAACCGTCCGCTTTATGGCGATCATCGCGCCTTCACACTCATGGCCGGAGACAGGCCGCTATTGCGCCTGATGCAGCCGCCCCACCCGCTCGGCGCTTTGCTGATCGGTTGGCGTGCGGCGGACAACACCGCCTGGCTGCACGATTTTGCCACGATTGACGCGATTTATGACGCTGGCTTGATGCGGTGGCGCTTGAGCGACCCACGCTTCCCCGGCACGCGCATAACTGTGACCGCCGTCACCCTTTCGGGCCGTGATGGCATGATCATCGAGATCACCGCCGACGGCGCAGCGCCTGACGCAGAGGCGGTTTTGATGCACGGCGCGCTGATGACGTTCAGCCATCCCAATCTCTTGTGGGCGGCAGATCCAGGGCTGCATCCCTCAGTGCAGGTGGCGACCGACAATCACCAGACTGACAGCGGCGTTCCGCCCGAACTCAACGACCTCGAGGCCGCATTCCATCCCGCTAACGCCGCCGGAAACCGGGTCGATGTAGCGGCTACGGAAAACTTTGCGGTGTCGCACAGCGAAAAACGCATCGGCACACGGGGCGTGACGAGCCGCCCCGGTCGCTTCGACGCTCGAAACGCCGACGCGTGGCGAGATCCCGACGCGCTGCTCGCTTCTGWGGCCGGACCGCGCCCGGTCGTCGCGGGCGCCGTTCCGATGGCGGAGGGGCCTCTTTATGTGGTCATCGAGGCCGCTCAGGCCGGTGCAGCCCCCGCGGGCGTGCCCACAAAAGGTTCTCCCACCAAGGCCGTGGTCGCTACGGAGCCGCAACCAGCGCCGCTGGCGCCTGAAACATTGCCAGCGGTGTTCGAGCGGGCGCGCGACCGTGTGGAGACCGTTGCGCGCCGCGTGACTTGCAGGACGCCTGACGCACAGATCGACGCCATGCTGCCCGCGGCGGCCGCCGCCATAAACGCCATCTTCTACGACCCCCAGATGGTCCACGGCGCTATGGCGTGGAACGTCCCGCTCATCGGCTGGCGTAGCTTCTATGGTTCGACATGCCTTGGCTGGCACGAACGACTCCTCGCCGTCGCCCGCTACTACCTTCCGACGCAGAAAACCGACGGACCGGACGCCGTCCTTCAGGATCCCGAACGCCGGCTGTCACTGCCTGCCGAGAACAGCCGCTTCTACGGTCGCGGGCGGGTGTCACAGGACCAGAACTTCTACAACATGCAGTCCGTTTTCTTCGACCAACTCATCTATGGTTGGCATGCTTCGGGTGATCCAGAGCTCGAAAGGCTGCTGCGCCCGGCGCTCGACCTGCACTTAGAATGGATGGGAGCCTGTTTCGACCCTGATGGAGACGGGCTCTACGAAAGCGCCCTCGACATCTGGGCAAGCGACTCGATCTGGTATTCGGGTGGTCCGACGCCCTATGCATCGGCCTACACGTGCCGCGCTTTCGACGCCGCCGCAGTCCTGGCGGATCGCGCCGGCGATAGGGGGCGGGCTGAGGCGCATCGGGCCAGCGCCGCGAAAATTCGGGCCGCGATACGCGACCGATTGTGGAACGCGGCTGCTGGCTGCGTCGGCGAGTATATCGAAGCCCTAGGCCATAGGCGTCGGCATGACGACACCAGCCTCTATTCAATCGCCACATCGATCGACAGCGACGTGGTCGATGCCGACATGGCCGCGCAAATGATAGATTACTCACAGTGGGCGCTTGAACGCGTGCCCATGCCGGCCGGCGGTGAACAGTGCTACACGACCAACTTCGTGCCCCACGTCTGGTCCGTTCGCGAAGCCGATACTGCGGACACCCTGCACCTGGCGCTCGCGGCTTGGAAAGCGGGCATCGATGACGACGGCTGGCGGCTGTATCAGGGCGGTTTTCGCCAGTCTGCCTTCGCCGCCTCGACGCCAGGCGCAATCATGTGCGAGCCGCCTGGCAAAAAGTACGCCTCGGTCGACTTCTCCGATTCGACAAATATGTTCGTGCGCGCGACCATTGAGGGACTGTTTGGCTATCGCGCCAATCGCGCCGAGGGCGCCGTCGCGGTCGCTCCGCGCTTCCCGGCAGAATGGGACCATGCCACGCTCGATCACCCTGATGCGAAGATTCACTTCGAGCGTAGGGGCGGAGTCGACCGTTACACGGTGACGCTGCCGCAGCCTGCGCGAATTACTCTCAGCGTCCCGGTTCGATCCACCCAGGCCGTTTCTGCTCGCTATCTCGCGCACGGCCATATGGAAGCGAGCTTCGGCGCGCCGCGGCTAGTCTCCACCTCTCCCACAGCGGTGTCGCGCTGGCGCGTTGAGGTTCCGCACGCCTCAACGTTCGAGGGTTCTATAGGGACATTGACCCAAGCGAGCGAAACAGGACTGGTCAAGCTATCAGCTCAGGGCGGACGGATTATCCGGTTTGAAGATCCGCAAGGTGTGCTCGAAGGCGCGCGCCTCGCGAACGGAACCATCGTCGCACGGGTGCGCCCCGGAGTGACCGGCCGCCACGCTGTTCTGGCGGAGGTTGCTGAGGGCGGCGCACATTGGCGTCAGATGCTGCGGCTCGATATCCCCGCGGCAAAGACTCCGCCCGCCACATTGCCCAAAGCTGATGCATGGCAACCAGTGTCTATCGAACTCGACGCTGATCTTCGTGCGATTTATCAGCAGAAGTATCTTTCTCCGCGACCTGACGTCATCTCCGCGCAGATCGGCGTAGACGGTTTTTCCTGGTGGACYGCGACCTTCTGGGACATCAATCCACCCAAGATCGGGGTGGGGCGCATCCCCGCCGATGGTCGAATGACCGCAAGCAACGGCGTACCGTTCATCTTGCGCCCTGGCAAACACAACATTGCCTTTACTTCATTTTGGGACAATTGGCCGACCCGGCGCGCCTTTCCTGTCGGACAAGGTGGGAGCCACATCGCGCTATTGCTATCGGGCGCCACGAACCAGATGCAAACAGGTATCGCCAATGGTCGGGTGGTCATCCGTTACGCCGATGGCGAGGAAGACCGCCACGATATCCACCATCCCAACGACTTCTGGGACGTTGGCGGCGATTACAACTACGAAGTCGATAGCTTCTCCCTGCCGAAAACGCCGCCGCCAACGCTGGCGCTGGACGAAGGTAGTCGCGCCGTGGCGTTCGTTAGACCCCTGCGTAAGGGCACGGTTCGTGAGATCGAGATTGAAACGCTCTCGATGGAAGTCATTATTGGCCTAATGGCGCTCTCAATCGCCACCTAGGACCGAGAAGACCCATCGTCACGCCGTTTACGGCGCTCATAGTGAAGCAGGGCGGGTTGCGGCCGCGAAAGCAGGCCCTTTCGCAGCAATCGGCAGCGCGGCCGCTCGCTGATCGCCGCACGATTGGTCATCTCTGGCGAGCGGGTCATATCTGATGGCCAGTATTGGCACATCGAAGTTTAGAGCCCCTCCCCGTCCGCAGAAGTCGTCTTCAGAAGTTGCTTCACCCTAGCCCCAATCGTCGCCGTTCCTACTCGGAGGCGAAATAGGTTCCCGCTCCCTGCTTGCGCTGGATGATCCCCTCACGCTCCAAATCCGCCAGAGCTTTGCGGACCGTCACGCGCGCCATCCTGAGCTCTTGCGCCAAGCGCCGCTCGGTCGGCAGCCGAACCCCGCAATGGGGCGCTTCGATCTTGCGGATGATGTCCGCCAGCTGCCGATAGAGCGGACGCAGGCGATCAGATCGCACCAGGCCCGCGCGCGCGAACGCCAAGTCGATGACGACGGAGGTGTCAGTGGGGGCGGCCTCTGCAAGGACCGCCTCCGCCAAAGTGCTTCCATCTTCGGCTCCGAGCGCTTCGACCCGCTTGGGGGTCAATCGACCAAGATGGATCACGGAGGGCTTCCCCCGGAGCCTTGCTTGCGCGCGCCCCGGACCATCACCGACCCGGCCAGCCGTGAAAATCCGCCATCGGCGAAGAGGGTCAGGTTCGACTTGTCGACGCCGTAGTACCGGAAGCTCAGGGCGCGAAAGCGATTGATGTAAAGAACCCCCAAGCCCAGTTTCGGGTCGATCACCAGGTCAACCACGTAGCGGCCGTCGGCCGTTCTCGGAAAGGCCACCCGCGGCGCGTTGGCGCCTTGCCCGCGATAGAGGAACGCGGCCTCGCCCTTGGCGGTGTCCAGTTCCAAGACGCTCTTGCCGCTCTTCCCCGCGTCAAAGCTGACGCCGAAGCGGTCCCCCGGCTTGACCGTGATATCGGCCCTGGCCACCAGCGCCTGGTCGGCGGGACCGATCAGCGTTTGCGTCGAAGAGATCTTGGCGCGTTCGGTGGAGAACTGGCCGGCCACGGCGTCGGGCAAGCTGACGGCCAGGACGCCAGGTCCTGCCCGACGGACCGCATGAGCGACCAGATCGCCGCCCCAGACCAGGTCTCGGCTGTCCTTGTGCAGCTCCTTGTGCGCCACCCAGCCGAACAGCAGCCGCTCACGGCCCGTGCCAGCCGTACGGCCCGCATAGAAGGCCCGCCCATCCAGGCCGTTGAAGCGTCCGTACTCATATTTGCCATCACTTTTCGGCGCGGTGAGATAACGGACCAGTCGATATTCTTCGCGTTGATCGGAGAAGACGATGAACCAGTCATCGCCCTCGGAAAAAAGGTCGGGCACTTCCAGATTGAGCGGCGAGCGTTCCGAATAGAGCGGCGCGGCGGCGGTCCATTTGATGAGGTCGGGCGAGGTATAGAGGGCGATGACCGCATCGAACTTCTGGCGCGACGCCAGGACCATCCAATAGGCCCTGGCCTGGGGATTCCAGAACACGAACGGGTCGCGAAAGTCCCGCTGATCATAGGTCGGCTTGCCGGCGAACGTCGCCTGCGGATCCTTGACCCATGGTCCGGCCAGGCTGGCCGCCCTGGCCACCATGGTCACCTCCATGGGCGCGCCGTTCGGATCGTGCCCAGTGTAGAAGAGGCGATAGCCGCCGGCCGGGTCGGCGATGACGCTGCCGCTGCCGGTCCAGACGTCGGGCGAGCCCTGCTCGCCGACCTTGACCGCCTCGATCGGCTTGGACCAGGTGCTCAGGTCGGAGGTCTGCGACATCCACCAGGGATGACGCCCCTCGTTCTTGAGGTAGAAAATCGAATAGACGCCGTTCTCGTAGTAGGGATTGGGATCACCGATCCCCTCCGGCCCGCCGGCGAAATAGACCGCGCCGTCCTGGGCGGTCTGTGCTGCGGGCGTTTGAGCTTGAACGGCCGCCGGCGTCACGGCCAACAGGGCCACGCCGAGCATTGACGCGAGCATCGCGACGCTCCTTGGCTGATCAGAAATGCAAATCCGCCGCCTTCAAGGCTAAGCGGTCATGGCGGCCACTTGGAGACGGGGAGCGCCTTGGCGCGCTCCCCGTTCAGACCGCCCAGGCGGCCGTCGCGCCTACATCTTGAAACGCAGGCCCAGGCTGATGTAGCGGCCCTCGACGCGCAGATCGCGGCCGAAGGATTGGGTTTCGCTGTAGTTGCGGTAGGTCTTGAAGGGCGTGCCGAGAATGTTGCTGACGTTGCCGACCAGCGTGAAGCCCTTCGAAAGCTCATACGACGTCGACAGGTCCAGACGATTCACGGCCCGCGTGAGCTGGCCGGCATAGAGCTCTTCGTTGGTGTTGCGGTTGTAGTTGTCCACGTACTCGGAACGATGATTGTAGGAGAGGCGCGCGGCGAACGGGCCCTTCTCGTAGAAGCCAGTGAGATTATAGGCCCACTTGGACACGCCGGGGATCTTCACCTGGCGCGCGGACTCGCCCAGCGTCTGGGGCAAGGCATAGGTCCCGTCCAGATAGGTCAGGTTGGTCTGGACGCCAAAGCCCGACCACCAGCCCGGCAGGAAGGTGAAGAAGGTCTGGAAGTTGGCTTCCGCCCCCAGCACCCGGCCCTTGCCAGCGTTCTCCGGCCGGCTCAGCTGGATCAGGCCGTAGGTCGGATCGGTGACGTCGCGGGTGTAGTAGCTGATGAAGCCGTCCAGATCGTGGTAGAACAACGCCAGCGTCGCCGAGCCGCTCTTGGCGAAATAATACTCGAACGAGGCGTCGTAGTTGATCGATGTGAGCGGCTTGAGGTCAGGATTGCCGCCGCTGCCGGTGGCGGTGTAGTGCGGAGCAGCGCCGTCCAGACCGGTGCTGTTGATGGTGATGTTGAGCGAGGGGTTCAGCTGCCCGAAGCTTGGCCGGGTTCGCGTCTTGTTGACCGCCAGGCGCAGCTGGAGCTCGGGCGTAAATCGGATGCGCGACTGGATAGACGGCAAGACGTCGACATAGTTTTGCGACACTGACCGCGGGACGATCTGGGCCGCGCCGTTGGCCCCGGTGACATTGGAGAAGCCGGAATACTGGCCGTCGGTGTTGACGACGCGAACCCCGACCGTGCCGTCCACCGGATAGACGCCCAGATCGAACTGGTACTTGCCCTGCACATAGGCTGCGTAGGTGGCCTCCTTGGCCGTGAAGCCGCCCAGCGGGTTGTTGGGAATCTCCGCGGTGGCGTAGTTGGCTTGGCCCGTCAGGTCGAAGGCGCGCTGGCGCAACGCCTCGTCATTGTCGCGCATGGCGTCCCAGGTCGGCATCAACCACTGCCTGAACTGTTGGCCGTCGTCGCCAAAGCCGTTGGAGATCATCTCCAGCGCCCCGGTCGGTAGGCTCGCCAAGGGAATGTTCAGCGGCGCGGTGTAGGCGTAGCGGTCGTTGTTCTGGGAGCTTGCGTCGCGGTCGCTGGCGCGCACCCCGACCTTGATGGTCGGCAGCCAGGAACTGTGGGTGTCCCAGTCCAGGTCCAGCCGTCCTTGGACGCCGTCGCCCTTTTCGACATAGTCGCGCTGGTAGAGGCCGCGCCAGACATAGTTGGCGGGATTGGCGATGTCATAGTCGCCCAGATTGAAGATGGCAGTCCCGGCGACGTCGAACTGGACGTTGATGGTCGGCGCGCTGGCCAACTGGGCGTCGATATTGACCTGGTTGGACTGGTATTTGCTGGAGGTGTAGGCCAAATCGCCCGACACCACGGCGCGCTCGCCCTTCCATTTGAAGCCGAGCGCGCCCTGGTAGGTGTTGGTCTTGTCTTCCTGGGCCTTGCGCCAGAATTCCGGCACATAGCCGCCGGTCTTGGTGAAGCTGGCCGCCTTCAGCGGCTCGCCTTCGACCAGGACCACGTTGCTCAGGGTCGGTGAAACGCCAGCCAGGTCGGGTCGCTCGAAATTGACGTTAAACGCGTCGGTGGTGACGTCGCCCCGGTAGGCTTGCCAGAGCCCTTCGGCGTAGAGCTCCAGCTTGTCGTTGGGGCGCCATTGCAGAGTGCCATTGAAAGCGGGGCGATCGCGCACGCCCTTTTCATAGAAGTTGCCGGCATTGGCCGGGAAATTGAACATTCCCACGCCCGGCGTCGCCACCTTGACGGGATTGCTGGGGTTCCAGGCCATCGGCGTGATGATCGCGGAGTCGGCGTAGCGGTCCGCGTTGCGGTAGGTCATGCGAACGAAGCTGACATTGGCCAGGGCGCCGATCTCGCCAATGGCGGTGTCCCAGCGCTTGGTCACGACGAGGTTGGCCGAGGGGTCATAGGCCTTGGATTGGGTGTTGTACGACCCGCGCACTTCGCCCGCGATCTCGGTGTCCTTGACGTCGAAGGGCCGGCGCGAGCGCAGGTTGATCAGCCCGCCAAGGCCCGGCTCGATCAGGTCCGAGGTGCCGGACTTGTAGACCTCGATGCCGGCGATCACGCCGGCCGGAAAGTCCTGCATGTGCAGCGAGCGGTCGTTGGTCGTGAAGAACTCACGGCCATTGAAGGTGGTGGCGACGTCGGGAAGGCCGCGCACCAGCACCGTGCCGGCCTCGTCGTTGTAGCGGGTGACCTGCACGCCGACGACGCGCGAGAGGGCTTCAGAGGCGTTGTTGTCCGGCAGCTTGCCGATGTCCTCGGAAACGATCGCATCGACCATGGCGTCGGAATTGCGCTTGACCTCCTGGGCCGAGCCGAGGGCGGCGCGGAAGCCGGTGACCACGACCTCCTCGACCGTGGAGTCGTCGACCGGCTTGGCGGGCTTGTCGTCGGCCTGCTGGGCGAAGGCCGGCGAGACGRCCAGCAACGTCACCAGCGACGCGGAACAGAACAGGCCGCGAATGGTCCTAGGCATAGTGTTTCCCCTCTTTGTTTGATTGTTTTGGTCGATATCGCGAGCGCTGGAGCGCGAACCGGCGCCTGAAGGCTGCGAGACTGGCGGCTGCATGTTCGGCGCGGCCAAGATCGCCGTGAGCGTCCGGCGCGGCCGCTGGCGAACAGCGCAAATCCTTCGTCGGACGGACGACTTCACCGGTTTCATCCCCTGGATCACAGCGTGCTTTCACGCTTGCGGCCAAGCATCGCCCGGCCACTAAATCTAGAAAGGTGATTTAGTTCGGTCAAGACGAAATCGTCGCTTCCAACTGGCCCTTCGGTAGAATTTTCACCACAAAAACAAAGGCTTGATGGAGTCGCACGACAAAGCGGATCGGGCGTGCAGGACGCCCGATCCGTAATCGGGAAGGAAGCCGCTCAAACAGCTGGACGAGCGCTGTCCGACGGCTGGTCGGCTCTCGCCGAGGGATGGAGCCTGGCGAGAGCCGCCAAGCGCGATGGGGTTGCGTCTCCTGAGGGGGATTAGGCCCGCCAGGAGGATCGCGTCATTTCTTGCGCGGATCCGAAAGCGTCCATGCATCGAGCGTCTCGACCGTCGCCTCGCCGCCGCGCGCCGAGATCGACCAGGAAAGCTCGCCGCCGCCGCGGAAAAAGCGGTCGGTGATCGTGCGCGCGCCGTCGTTCACGTAGAGCTCGATGATCGATTCATCGACGAACAGGTGAAGCTTGACCTTGCGCCCCTTGAGGTYCACCGGCGCGATATGGCGGTCGGGGAAGCCCTCATGGAAACTGGGGCCCGAACGGGTCCGGTCGACATAGACCTCGCCCGTCGGCGCGGTGACGCCGACCAGGGTCTGATAGCCTTGAGCGTCCTTGATCGCGATCTCGACCTGCTCGCTGGAGCCGGTGTCCAGATCGATCACCAGTTCAGCCCGGCCGCCCTTGACGGGCAGCGGCTGGGACGCCTCGCCTAGCTTGAGGCTCTTGGCGCTGCTGTGATCACGCCTTAGCGCCTCCGCCTCCGCCACCGGGGCCTGGTAGAGCCGGTAGCCCTCGGGCGTTTTGCGTAGGGACAGCGAGCGCGGGAGGCTCATCAGGCCGCGATTGGGATAGGTCGGGATCAGATTGGCGTAGCGCCAGTTGTTGGCCCAGCCGATCGCGATCTTCCGCGGGTCCGACTTGGGCAGGTCGTTGTAGGTGACCGCCGCATAGTAGTCGGCGCCCCAGTCGAGCCATTGCGGATCACCGGTCCAGCTGGGGTCCAGGGTGAAACGCTGGCCGTCGAAGTCGCCGACGAAATACTGCATCCCCGACCCGCCGTTGACCGAACTGTCGCCCAGGCTGATGGCCAACACCCAGCGCTTCTCGCCGGGCTTGCCGCCCTCGACCGGCAATTCGAAGATGTCCGGACATTCCCAGTTCTTGCCGCGCGCGCCGGTGGGCCCAAAGCTGCTGGCCATCGTCCAGCTCTTCAGGTCGCCGGACGTCCAGACCAGCACCCGGTTCTCCGCGGCGATGACGGTCAGCATCACCCAGCGCTTGGTGACTTCGTGCCAGAAGATCTTCGGGTCGCGAAACTCCGTCGAGCCGATGTCGAGCACCTTGCCGTGGGTGGTCCAGGTGCGGCCCTTGTCGTTGCTGTAGGCCAGATACTGCGACTGGATCCGGGTCTTGGTGTTGTGGCCCGTGAAGAGGGCCACCAAGGGCGGCTGACCATCCTTGCCAAAGCCGCTGGTGTTGTTCCAGTCGACCACCACCCCGCCCGAGAAGACCTGGACGTCGGTCTCAGGTATCGCCACCGGCAGTTCCTGCCAGGTGACCAGGTCGCGGCTGACCGCGTGGCCCCAGCTCATATGGCCCCAGCGGTCGCCATAGGGATTGTACTGGTAGAACAGGTGGTACTCGCCCTCGTAGTAGACGAGGCCATTGGGATCGTTGTTCCAGTTGCGCGCCGGCGCGAAGTGGTAGCCTGGGCGGGCCTCCTCGGCGCGGACGGACGGGGCCAGGGGCGCGGTGCAAAGGGCGGCGAGCGCGACGGCGAAAAGTTGACGGCGCATCAGTGGCCCCTCCGAACGTCCATGTCCTCGAGTGCGACGCCGTTGGTCTCAGGCATCACCTTCCAAACCCAGAAAAACTGCAGGAGCATCATCGCGCCGAAGAAGGCGAAGACCCAGCCGCCGACACGGGCGGCGAAGACCGGGAACGCCCAGGTGATCGCCGCGGCCATCACCCAATGGGTTGTGCTGCCCAGCGCCTGGCCCTTGCCGCGCACGGCGCTGGGAAAGACTTCCGAGATGAACACCCAGATCACCGCGCCTTGCGAGATGGCGAAGGCGGCGATGAAGCCCAGCAGGCCCAGAAGCACCAGCGCGCCGTTGGGATGGGCGCTCTCCAGTTGCAGCCCCACGAGGATCAAAGCCACGGCGGTGGCGACCGAGCCGAAATAGAGCAGCGGCTTGCGGCCGAAGCGATCGATCAGGAACAGCGCCAGGATGGTGAAAACGAGGTTGGTCCCGCCCACGGCCACCGACTGCAGGAGGGCGCTGTCGGCCCCTGCCCCGCCCAGTTCGAAGATGCGCGGCGCGTAGTAGAGCAGCGCGTTGATGCCCGAGAGCTGATTGAACATGGCGATGGCGATGGCGCAGCCCACTGGCGCAGAATAGGCCGCCTGGAAGAGGCTCGGCTTGACCTTGCCCGCGTCGCGATCGGCCGCCACGCGCATCTGCACCACCTCGCCGGCCGGATCGTGGAAACCCAGCCGGGCCATGACGCGGCGCGCTTCCTCATCGCGGTCTTGCACCACCAGCCAACGCGGGCTGTCGGGCAGGACGAAGGTGACCAAGAGGAAGAGCACAGAGGGAACCGCCACGATGCCGAACATCCAGCGCCAGGCGACATCAGGCGGCGCGAGGCTGGCGATCGCGTAGTTGGACAGGAACGCCAGCAGGATGCCCAGGACGATGTTGAGCTGGTTGAGCGCCACCAGGCGACCACGCACATGGGCGGGCGAGACCTCGGCGATGTAGATCGGCGTGACGACCGAGGCCGCGCCGATAGCCAGGCCGCCCAGGAAGCGGAAGCCGATCAGGCTGTACCAGTCAAAAGCCAGGCCCGTGCCCAGCGACGAGATCACGTAGCAGATCGCCACCGCCAGCAGCATGGGCTTGCGGCCAAAGCGGTCGGCCGGGGCGCCGGCGATCAGCGAACCGATCACCGTGCCGATCAAGGCCGAGGCGACGGTGAAGCCCAGCGCACCATCGCTCAGGGCAAAGCGGCTCTGCAAGGCTGCGGTCGCGCCGGAGATGACGGCGGTGTCGAACCCGAAAAGCAGGCCGCCCAGGGCCGCCCCCAAAGCGGAGAAAACCATCACCAGGGAGACCCTGGATCGAAGAGGCGGCGCAAGCGCGGTGTCGGTGGTCGTCATGGTCAGGAGACCTTCGCGAGGGTGGAAGCGGCGTTCTGTTGCGCGCCAATGGCCCAGTGCATGGGCCATTGGCGGGTGATCGTACGATAGGCGATGGCCAGGGCTCCGGTCAGGCCCGCCGAGTCGCCGGCGCTGGGCGCGGCGACATAGGTGTTCATGTCCAGGCCCGCGACGCTGGAGTCGTAGCCGGCTAGTTGGCGCTCCAGCGACGCGCGAACCTGTTCATGCATGTTGACCGGCTGCATGACGCCGCCGCCGATGATGATGCGATCTGGACGGACGATATAGGTCAGGCTGGCGCACAGGCCGGCGACGTAGTCGGCGATGATGCCCCAGGCCGGGTGGCCAGGCGCAAGCTGCTCGGCCGGCACGCCCCATCGCGCGTGAATGGCCGGCCCGCTGGCCAAGCCTTCCAGGCAGTCGCCGTGAAACGGACAGATGCCGTCGAAGGCCTGGTCTCCCACAGCCCGCGGCAGACGAATGTGACCCGCCTCCGGATGGTTGGCCCCGCCATGCGGCGCCCCGCCGATCAACAGACCCACCCCGATACCGGTGCCGATCGTCACGTAGCAGAAGGTGTCCAGGCCGCGCCCGCTGCCGAACAACAGCTCGCCGACCGCGGCGCAGTTGACGTCGGTGTCCAGCGCCATGGGCACATCGAGGGTTTGGCGAAAATGACCAAGCAGATCGACCTGACTCCAGCCGACCTTGGGGGTGGAAGTGATGGAGCCGTAGTCGGGCGCCGTGGCGCGAAGGGAAAGCGGCCCGAAGCTGCCGATCGAAAGCGCCGCCAACGGGCCATGTCGCCCTTGGGCCCGGCCGAAGAAGGCGCTGGCCGCGCCMAGCGTCTCCTCTGGGGTCGTCGTCAGTATGCGGATCTGATCGAGCACGACGCCATTCTCGTCGGCCACGCCGCACAAGAACTTGGTGCCGCCCGCTTCGATGCCGCCGAACAGATTGGGTTCCGCCATGGACTGCTACTCTTGGAAAAAGATCGGATTGGTCGACGGCAGCGCCAGCGCCCCGCGCAGGACGCGCCGGCGCGGGCGAATGCATCGTCAGCGCTGGACGCCGAGCAAGGTCAGGCCTTGGGGCGACGTCGCGCTGGAAGGCAATGGTCGGCAGGTCGCAGCGGGGTACGCCGCGCCGCGCATCGGGACGTGTCGAGAGCCATCATTTCCTCCCAGGCGCCTTGGCGACGCACTGCGTCGCATGGCGACGTTATGAGACTAAATCTAGTTATGTGATTTAGTCTGTCAACGAGGAAATCGCCGAGCTTAGTTTCCGTCGCCTTTCAGCAGCGATCCGAGGTTGGGACTGTAGCTCGCATAAAGCGGCAGGAGCCCTGCCCCCACCGCCGGCGCGGCTTCGCGGAGAGCCCCGATCAGAAGTTGGGGCTTGAAGAAGTCTATCGGCGCAGTCGCGGCGATGTTGGCCTTAACCCGGTCGGCGAGCGCCTCAAGCATGCCGGCGTCCAGCGCGCCGCTGAGAATGATCGCGTCGAGATCCAAAAGGCTGTTGGTGCTCAGAACGACGAAGGCGAGCGCCTCCGCGCAGGTCGCCAGCCACGTCTCGCGGGCCACCTCGTCGTTTCCCGAACCCAGGGCGGCCTCCAGGCTGTAGAGGGACGCCCGATGCAGCAGGAAGTCCTGCCCGTTTTCGCCCGGGACCGGCATCGACGCCAGGGCCGCAGCGTTGCCGTGGCGTCCTTGGTGGATCTGGCCACCGATCACCAGCCCGCCACCGACGAAGGCGCCGATGTGAAAGTAGAGATAATTTTCGACCCCCAATCCGACGCCGCAGAGCAGTTCGGCGAGGGCCGCGGCATTGCCGTCGTTCTCGAAAAACACAGGGCAGTTCAGGTTCGAGCGGAAGGCGTGCTCGACGTCATCGCCGCTCCAGTCGCGGGCCTGAGCCACCGAAACCCCGATCTCCTCGCGCCAGGCGCCGATGAACCAGGGCATGGCGATGCCCACCCCTAGGAAAGCGTCTCGTTGTTCCGACTTCAAGGCCGCCAACTGGGCCCGCGCGAACTCGGCGACTTCGTCGATGACCACCGATCGGTCGGGAAAGGCCATGGCCCGCGATTGGGTGGCCAAAACCACGCCGTCGAAATTCAGCAGGACGCAGGTGAGCCGGTCGCGGCCGATCTCCACGCCGATTGTGTAGCCGTTTTCGCCATTGATCTTGTAGATCGTGGAGGGCTGTCCCATGCCGCCCGTGCGGCGGCCGGCGACCACGAGCAGGCCATCGGCTTCCAAATCCTCCACGATGCGAAGCGCCGCTTGCGGAGACAGGCCGGTTATCCTGGCGAGCTCGGCCTTCGAAGCTCCATTCAACCGGCGGATCGTGGAGAGCACCAGACGCTCGTTGTAGCGGCGTACGCCATTGGAATTGCTGCCGCGCGCCATGAAAACGGATGCTCTCTACAATCTAGTGAGTGACGATCGGCGGGCTATCTTTGGGCGCCGGCACATCAAACGAGTGGAACACCATATCGGGCTGGCCGTCGGTTTCTCCATCCTCCCGGCTCGCCCGTCATAGTATTTCGAGATTCGAGCCGACCGAAAGCGCAGTCTTGTCCGGCTAAGCCGCGTTATCTCTGCATTCGGCTACCCCCTGCCCCGATCCTGGCGCGGCGACGTCGCGCCAACTGCTGCCGTTGCCCCACCTCCAAGAACTAGACGTTCGGGGCCTGGGCGAGGAGATCGTCTCTAGTCTCGGTGTGGAAATCACGCTCCGGCGATTGAACGTATGTGCTTCGCTCGATTACCTTGTCTCGTGGTGAAACGGTGCGTGCATTTTGACGCCAGCCAGGCAGGCACGTGATCGAAAGGAAACGCGGGTGGATTGGAGTGCAGAAGTCGAGAAGCTTCGCATCGCAACCATCGCAGCGGTCGACGCGCTGGTTCCATTGCTCAAGGGCCAGAGTCTCTACGCGATCTGTCTTCAGACCGCGGATGACGGAATGAGCGTTGGGCTTTGCGCCAATACCGAAGAGGGGTACGCCGAGAAGTGCTCCTCCGAGGCCGAGATCGAAGACATGACGCCGGAATACTCGGCCTATCTACGCTGGGCGCCCGCCGAATGGAGGTATGAGATTTTCGGCGACGAGTTTTTTGTGGATATCAATCGCGACCTACGGGCATCGAGTGCGAGTTCGAACAAAGAGTTCAGCAGCTATTTCGACCACCTGATCGAGGCGATGGCCGATGCGCTCGCCTACCTACGAGCCCAGCGGGCTCAGGTTCTCGAGGGCGTTACGCTATTCGTGACGATCTCCGACAGCGACGAGTCTGCAGCGGTCGAGCAGAGGTCAGTCCAGGGCCTGAATCCACCGCCCCTCGCCTACCAATTTGGCCGGCCCGTGGAATAGGCGGCGTTACAACACGCTACCTCAGGCGTCGGCACACAAGCGCCATGTGCGGACGTTGGCTCACCTCCAGGAACGCGACGCTCAACATGCACGGCCGACGCGATGATGAGAGCGCTATCGAGACCGTTCCGCCCGGTCGTCGATCCATTGGAGGATGAGATCCGCGATCTGCAGGTTGTTCCTGTCCTGCATCAGCATGTGGCTATTGCCTGCGATACCCTGCTCGGCCGTCGCGGTGATGTCGACCTGCCCGCTGGCCGCCTTGATGCGCGTGGCGTCTTCATGGCGGCCTCGGCGCTCGGATCACCGATCAATTGGTTCTTTGAAGGCCTGCCGCACGACGACACACCCGCGCGGAAGCCCCTTGCCAACGTCCTGGCCATGGATGAATTCCTGACGAGCCGGGAGGGTCTCGAATTGGCAAGCCTGCTGTCGCGCGTGCCGGCCGCCCAGCACCGGCGGCTGCTTCAGCTCATCCATCTCCTAGTGGCCGCACCAGAGGCTGAGGCTGAGGCCGTCTACAGTCGCCGGGATACATAAACCTCGTCGCGCGCCGGCTCGGTGGTGAAAACCTCGGCGCCAAGCAAGGCGTTGCGGCATCCAGCAGCGCTTCTGGGTTGCAGCAACACGGGAACACTCGCAAGCTGACGCTTGAGGAGGCGATACTAATGGACCCACTCAGCGCAGCGGCCCTAGCGGCGCTCCTCTCCCTAAGCCGGGCCGTGCTTCGGCGGGTCGATGTCTCGGCGCTGCTAGAGCAGTTACCATTGGATGCGTTGCCGTTCGAGACGCCTCTCGACCTCGATAAGCTAGTGGATACCGCAGCGGGCGGGGTCATCGGAAACCGGGCAGATGGGCTTCTGGTCAAGGTCTTTGGCGGCGCGGCGAACAGCTTCATCGGCAACCTGCGTGAGCCGAAGAACCACGATTTGTTGATCGGCCTAGCCAACGCCCACGCTCGCGCCTTTCGCTACTACACCCGCACGCTACGCCAAGAGGCGACAACGGCTCCGCAGCGCGCCATCGCCTTGAAGGTCAGTACGCTCAATCCAAAGGGCCTGCTGAACGCTGAAACAGTCTGTCGGCAAGTCGCCGAGTTCGTCCCGTCGTTGATCGCTCAAGCCGGCCCCATGGGCGAGGATATTCGCCAGCGCCAGATGCTTAGGGCGGTCGTGGGACAGATCACGACCTGGATCGAGACTGAAATCGGTGAGGCGCTGCCGGTCACCTTCGCTGCCTGGTTAACCGAGACGAGTCCACGCGGGCGCTCCTCGTGGCGCGACAAGTTCCAGCTCTATCTCAGCGAAAGCCTCAAGACCGAACCCCGGTACGAGCGGATCTTCTTGGCTAGCAACCTATCGGAGCTCCTCCAGCGCACCATTACCTTGCAAGAGATCGCCAACGACTTGCACGAGGGCATGCAAGCCACGCTCAAGTCGGTGCATCGGGCCGAGCGGGAGATGCAGCGGACGGGGGTGGCGATACGCCTTGCCAGTGTCGAGATGCGCGAGGCGAATGCGGAAGTTCGCCTGGTTGGCGCGCGGATGGACGCGGAAAGCCACGCCAATGACCAGCGACACGAAGCGCTAATGGAGGAAATCAGCAAGCTGCAACGCATGGTGCAAGTCGGAGTATTGTCGACTGCACCAGATCCTACGCCGATTTCGGACTCAGCGTCCGAGGCGCACTTGGAGCGCGTGCGGGGTATTGTTCGCCTCGCCAGCAGCGGATCTGATCGCCTGGACGCAGCGCCGATGGACGAACTGCTCAACTGGCTATGGATCTGGCTTCCAGGTGCGCTGGCTGCGATCGATCGCACATCGGGCGAGGGCCGTGTCGTACGGAGACAGCGTCTCGACTGGCTCGACGCCTATGTCGCCGACCGGCGGTCGCGGTCCAACAACCCCTACAAGGGACTGGCGGCCTATGGGCTCGACGACTGCGACCATTTCTATGGCCGCGACGACGAGGTCCGTGCGGCACAACGCGCCCTGCAGGACATGCTAGACCACGGGAACACGCCGGCCGGCCTCTGCGTCACCGGCCGGGCGGGAAGCGGAAAATCCTCCTTCATGCGCGCCGGGGTCCTGGGCAACCTGGCCAGTATTCGCGCCGATGTGCGCATTGTCCTGCTCAGCCCCGGCGTATTGCTGGAGCAGCGTGACCTGGCCAGCCTACTGCTCGACGCCGTCATCGATCAGACTGACCTTCCAATCCTGGCCCAGGCGGTCAAACGCTGCGCGCGCGAAAGCGGCCCCGCAGCCGTTATCCTGGTCTGCGATGCGATCGCCCTGGCCTTGAAGACGACCGGCCACCGCCTTGTCTTCGCGTTTGACCAGCTTGAGGAAGTGGTCGACCACTGGGCAAGCGACGGTGACGATCATCTCGCCGGCCGGCAACGGTGGGCGACTCTATTCGAGTTCATGGCGACACTCGCGGTCCGACGCCTGGGCGCGGTCGTCTATACTCTCGAGACCAATCGCCTTTCCTTTATCCGTCGTTGCAGCCTGGCGCCTGAGTTCACTCCCGGGCGGGTAGCGACATTGGACATGGACGCCAGCAGCGAGGCGCTGTTTACACAGATCATCGAGGGACCGTTCCGGGCGGCTAACTACCCCCTGGCGCCTAGCCTGGGCCAAGCGCTGCGGGACGAGATCGCAAAGCTCAACGCCGATGCGCCGGCCTCCCGACACTTAGCAGTCTTGCCCTTGTTGTCCCTAAAGCTCGCCAAGCTCTTTGAGCAAGTCGACAGCTGCCTAGCGCCGACGGCGCCGCAAGCGCTGATGACCACGACCCCTGAAGACGACAAAAGCGGCTACCTTCGCTTCGCAGACCTTGGGCAGTTAGGCCGCGATGGCGGCGCCTTCGACCTGTCGCTGAGCCATGAGATCTCCGACCTGGCCCGTGAAGCCTGGCGTCGGGCTACCAAGGGACGGCCGCCCAGCGCCAACGACCTGGACTTCTTCCTGCCTTTCGTGGGCCTTGCTGGACCTCGCGACAATCCACTCGTGCGCCTGAAGCTCGTTCCCGAAGGCATGCTCAAGTACGCCGGGCACAAGTTACAGGCCTTCATCCGGGCGCGGCTGATCACCGTCACCAACGGCCACTGCCGGCTCGCGCACGAGGCGGTAATCCGGAGTTGGGACCAAACCCGCGACTGGCTCGTGCGGCGCGAACCGTTGTTGCGTTCCGAAGAAACCCTTCGTGAGCGGGCTAGGCTCTGGGACAATCAAGGATGCCCCGCGGTCGGCGAAGCCACGCCCGAGGCGCTCTCGCAGGCGGGCGAGGCGTTGGCGGCGTACCGCCATTTTTGGACGCATCCGGAGACCCCGCTTAGCACTGAGGATAGGCTGCTCAGGAACTATTGCGCCGCCCACTTCGCGTCGGCGCCGCATGCGCGCGCTCAGTTCGGGTCCACGATCGGGATTGTCCTGGCGGTGACCTATGGCCTGGCGGAGACGGTGGAGCGCATGCTCGACACAGACTCTCAGGCGGTAAATGCGCTGTGGGGGCCGGCGGAAAGCACACCGCTGCACGCAGCGGTGTCGGCCGATCCTTCGATCTTTTCCTTGTTGCTGGCCCGTGGCGCGGACCCAACCGCCAAGGACCGCGACGGCTGGACCCCAGCGGCAACCACGGTCTGGTGGGGTACGAAAGAAAACTTCGAGCTCCTGTTAGCCTTGGCGCGAGATGACCTCCTGGACAGCCAGGGGGGCACCCTGCTCCACGACTGTGCGAGCGCGGGACGCGTTGATCTCGCGCGAAGGATGATAGAGTCGGGCCGGCTATCGCCAACCAAGCCTCGTGGCGAGAGCGGCTTGCTGCCTGTTCATTTGGCGGCCTATTTCGGCCACCTCGCCGCGTTTCGCTACTTCGCCACATTTGGCGACCCCATGACTCCCGACGCGGATGGACGTAACGCGCTCCACCTCGCCGCCGCCAACGATCAAGTCGCGATCGTCGAGTTCATTCTCAAGAACGAGAGCTATGCGGCGCGGGCGGGTGAAACCGACTGCCAAGGCTACAACCCGCTGCACCTCGCCTCAACTCAGCACGCGACGCGGACTGTAGCGCGCCTGTTGCGCGAAACGGATCTCAACATCCCCGTCGCGGAGCCTGGCACGCCTCCTGGCGCGACCCCGCTGATGCTCGCCATCGCCCAGTCCAGCTTGGCCGACCGGCAAGACGATATCGATCTGCTCGAGACCGTGACCTTGCTGCTGGCCAGCAACGAGACCGACGTCAACGCGCAAGATCGACTGGGAGAAACCGCCTTGAGCATGGCGGCAAAGCTACCCCGGGTCGAGCAGCTGGTCCTCAAGGATGACCGGCTTGATTGGACAACTTCAGGGAAAGACGATGAGACGCCGATCGAGATCGCCATCCGCCGTCGTCTGTGGCAAGTCGTTCGCGCCATGCTGGCGCGCAGGCAGGCGCCCCCGCTGGCGCGCAGCCCGCTGGCGGCGCTAGCGGCGTTGCGCTCGCCGCCAGAAGATGTCGTCGAGACGATGCTGGCCAACTGGCCGCCAACGCGCGAAGTTGCCGAGGCCCTGCTGGCAGAGGCTGTGGAGCAAAACAATGTGCGCTTTGGCAGCCGGCTTCTCGACTGGGCGCCGGGCGCAGACAAAGCCGCCGAGTTGCTCTGGAAGGCGGCAAGCCAAGCCTATCCATGCGACGTGGTCGAGAAGATCAAGAGCCATACCCCGCGCGGCTGGGCCACCCCGTACTGGGCTGGATGGACAGTCTTTCACCGTCTCTGCGCGGCTCAACTTACCGGCGCGCTCCTACAATATGGCCTCTGGCCGCCCCGTCGCGCCCGAACGCTCTGGCGTAGCCGCGACCTATTCGGCCAACCGCCAAGCCGCCTGTTGTCGCCTGCGTCGCGGGCGCAACTGGGCGCGCGCCCCGCACGGCGCGATCAGCCAGTCGCAGGCGGCTGGGATAGGCGCTTAGGTTGGCGGAAGGCTCGGCCGGGTAGTGTTGTCGATCGATCGGCCCGCGAGCAGGATTGGTGGGACCGGCCTGGCACGCGCATTGAGGTCGCGACCTTGCCCTTCTATCCGGCGCGACAGGCGTGCGTGGCGCGCGTCACCGAAGTCGCCGACGGGACAAGAGAGCAGACCCATTACATCGTCGCCGGCCGGGAATGGCGACGATTGGCCAGCAATATTGCGTTGGTTCACCAGACCAACCAAGATGTGAGCCTAGACTTGTACAGTCTCGACCTTGACGCGGCGCGCGACTACCTGCGCTTCTTCTGCTTCTTTCTCCGCGGCCCCGAGGGACCATTCTTGTTCTTGGAAGCGGCGGCGTTGGTCATGCCGCCGGGCCTGCCGACAGACGAGAAGGCGCTGATCGCACGCCTCGTAGCCCCGCCGTTGGTGATCCGTGATGAAGCCAACAAGCGCTTCGTGGCGGCCGTAAACCTCGTCTATGACGACGTCGTCTTCGCCTGCGACTTCGCGGTCACAGCCAACGGGAAGGTCAAGATGTGCCATAATAGCATTATCGCCTCGAGCCTGTCGGGCTCGTTTTGGCGGCTCTGCGAAGAAGACACCCAGCGCCTGCGCGCTATTCGCGAAAATAGCTCCCTTGATCCAAGGCAGACAAGCCAAAGCGCCGCAAGTTCGTCATATTGAGGCCGACCGCCTAGGCAGTACAGGCCGCGATGCCAATGGCGAGACGATGGATGCCCAGCTATCGCAACGCCGCGATCTCCAGTTCGTGCATCGTTCGTCCCGCTCAACACTGCAGGCGATCGGGACGCCCCTGCCTAGTCCAAGAAGAGTCATCTCCGGTCGTTGTCGGAACGGCGCGTCGTGGATTGATCCCGCGCATATTCAAATCAATCGTGACGGATTGAAAATCTACGCTCGACAAAGCCGGGCGTCCAAAGCCGCGCRAGATACCGTCAGTTCGGTGGCTCTAGCGGTCACACCTGGGCGTAGCTCAGGTGATCGGCAAGCGTCTTTAAGTATTCAGCGACATGATCGCCTCATTGATGATCCGTGCCGGATCATCAATAATCTCAACAAGATATTGTTTTTAGGCCTCTTTTTTCACCCTTCACTCCCATTCGATCGTGCCAGGCGGCTTGGACGTGACGTCGTAGACCACGCGATTGACGCCGCGCACCTCGTTGATGATGCGCGTGGCGGTCTTGCCCAGGATCGGCCAGGGGAACTCGAAGAAGTCGGCCGTCATACCGTCGGTCGAGGTGACCGCGCGCAAGGCCAGGACGTTCTCATAGGTGCGGGCGTCGCCCATGACGCCGACCGTCTTGACGGGCAGCAACACGGCGAAGGCCTGCCAGATCTGGTCATAGAGGCCGGCGTTGCGGATCTCTTCCAGATAGATGGCGTCGGCGTCCTGCAGGACCTTGACCTTCTCGGGCGTGATTTCGCCCGGGATGCGGATGGCCAGGCCCGGACCGGGGAACGGGTGGCGGCCGACGAAAGCCGGGGCCAGGCCAAGCTCGACGCCCAGGGCGCGGACCTCGTCCTTGAACAACTCGCGCAGCGGCTCGACCAGCTTCAGCTTCATGTAGTCCGGCAGACCACCGACATTGTGGTGGCTCTTGATCACCGCCGAGGGACCGCCGCGGGCCGAAACGCTCTCGACAACGTCGGGATAGAGCGTGCCCTGGGCCAGGAACTGCGCACCATCGATCTTGGCGGCTTCCTTGTCGAAGACCTCGATGAACAGGCGGCCGATGGTCTTGCGCTTGGTCTCCGGATCGCTGACGCCCGCGAGCTCGCCCAGGAACAGGTCGCCAGCGTCCACGTGGACTAGCGGGATGTTGTAGTGGTCGCGGAATAGAGTCACGACCTGGTCGGCCTCGTTCTTGCGCAGCAGGCCCGTGTCAACGAACACACAGGTCAGTTGGTCGCCGATGGCTTCGTGGATCAGGACGGCGGCCACCGAGCTGTCGACGCCGCCCGACAGGCCGCAGATCACCTTGCCAGTCCCGACCTGGTCGCGGATCTTCTGGACCATCTCCTGGCGGAACGCCGCCATGGTCCAGTCGCCCTTCAGCCCGGCCAGGGCCAGGAAGTTCCTGTAGATCCGCGAGCCGTTGACGGTGTGGACCACCTCGGGGTGGAACTGGACGGCGTAGATCTTCTTGGCGTCATTGGCGATGGCCGCGAACGGCGCGCCGGTCGAGGTGGCGACGACCTCGAAACCTTCGGGAATAGCGGTGACGCGGTCGCCGTGGCTCATCCAGACGGTTTCCAGCTCGCCGACGCCGGCCAGGCCCTGGAACAGCGGATTGACCTTGCCGATGGTCAGTTCGGCGCGGCCGAACTCACCCGCGTGACCACCCTCGACCTTGCCGCCCAGCACGTCGCATAGCAGCTGCTGGCCATAGCAGATGGCCAGCAGGGGCACGCCCAGGTCGAACAGCTTGCGGCCGATGCGGGGGCTGTCTTCCTCAAGCACGCTGGCCGGACCGCCCGACAGAATGATCGCCGACGGCTTGTAGTCGTCGACCAGAGCCTCGGCCTTGTCGAACGGATGGATCTCGCAATAAACGCCCGCCTCGCGCACCCGGCGCGCGATCAGCTGGGTCACTTGGCTGCCGAAGTCGACGATCAGGACGCGCTGGTGGTGGGTTTCGGTGGTCATCGGCGGGTCTCCAGCGGTCGGTCGGTTATTGCGATCAAGGCGTGTACGAGGCGCGCTCCAGCACGGCGGCGAAGAAGCCGTCGGTCCCAGCGCGATAAGGGGTCAGGCGCAGATAGCCTTCGGAGGTGACGTGCTCGACGCCCGCGAGAGCGATCGGCTTCACGGAGAATTCGGGATGCCGCTCGAGGAAGCCGGCGACGCGGTCCTCGTTCTCGTCGACCAGCAGCGAGCAGGTCACATAGACCATGCGCCCCCCGGYCTTCACGAAGGTCGAGGCGTCCTCCAGTACGCTGTCCTGCTCGATCTGGCGCTTGGCCAGTTGGTCGGGCGACAAACGCCATTTCGCGTCGGGGTGGCGGCGCCAGGTGCCCGAACCGGTGCACGGCGCGTCGACGAACACGACGTCGATCTTGCCTTCCAGGCCTTTCAGCGGCTGGGCCTCGATCGGCGAGCGGATCTGCAGGTTGCGGACCCCTGCCCTCTGGCCGCGCCGGATGGTGTCGGCCAAGCGCCGGGCGTCGCTGTCGTGAGCAAATATCTGGCCGGTGTTGCCCATGGCGGCGGCCAAGGCGAGGGTCTTGCCGCCCCCGCCAGCGCAGAAGTCCAGCACCTGCTTGCCCTTGACCTCGCCCGCCACGGCGGCGGCGATCTGGGAGCCCAGGTCCTGCACCTCGAACCAGCCCTTGGAAAAGGCCGGCACGGCCTCGACGGAGGGCGTGCGGTCGGCCGCGGCAGGCGCGGGGATGCGGAAGGCGGTCGGCAGGATCCCGGCTGGCGCCGCGTGGATCGGCGCCAAGGCCTTGGCGGCGCGCTCGGCGTCGGTCTTCAGGGTGTTGACGCGAAGATCGACCGGCGCGCGTTCGGTCAGGGCCGCCATCTCGACGGCATGATCGGGGCCCAGGGCGCGGGCCAGGCGATCTTCCAGCCAGTCCGGATAGTCACCGGCCACCGGAGCCGGGGCGCCGTCCAGCGTGACGGGAGCGGCCAGGCGCTCGTGCTCGGCGTCGGTCAGGGCGCCGAAACCGTGCTCTTCCGAAGCCGCTTCGGCGATGCGCTCGGGCGTCCATTTCCAGCTGAAGGCCAGCACGCCCAGCATCACGCCGCGCGGGCTGGCATCCCCCATCATCCAGCCCAGCGAGCGCTTGCGGCGCAAGCCGTCCAGGACCAGGCCCGAGACAAAGGCGCGATCCTTCGAACCGGCGTAGCGCGCGGCCTCGCCCCAACGCTTAAGGGCCATCTTCGCCGGAAAATGCCGCGCCTCGATCTCGGCCAGAACCTCGATCGCCGCTGAAACCCGCCCTCCGTCGCGCATCAGACCACCAGGGCCGCGAGCAGCAGCAGGATCCCGACCAGGGAGGCCAACCAGACAAGGCTGCGCGCCATCGGCACGCCAAACGCATAGAGCGGGACATAGACCGCGCGCGCCACGACATAGATCACCGAACCATACGCCGTCAGCGCTCCGAGCCGGCCGCCCAAATAGTCGATGACCACCAGGGCCACGAAGAACGGAAAGGTCTCGCGGAAGTTAGCGAAGGCCCGTTCTAGCCGGCCGGCGACGCCGGTCAGCACGACCGGCTCGTCGCGCGGGCTGATGTTCCACTTCAAGCCGCGCTGCGGCTGGGCGGCCGCGGCCGCCCACAGGAGGTGGATGATCCCGATGATCACCGCCACCGCCACCATCTGCAGCTCGAAGGCCATTCGCATCGACTAGACCGCGCTCGGGTAGTTGGGCGCTTCCCGGGTGATCATCACGTCATGGACGTGGCTTTCACGCAGTCCGGCGCCGGTGATGCGCACGAATTTCGCGCGCTTCTGCAGCTCGAGGATGGTCGACGCACCGACATAGCCCATGGCCGCTCGCAGACCGCCGACCAATTGGTGCAGCACCGGCGAGATCGGGCCCTTGAACGGGGTCTGGCCCTCGATGCCTTCGGGCACGAGCTTGAAGCTGTCCGTCACTTCCTTCTGGAAGTAACGGTCGGCCGAGCCCCGGGCCATGGCGCCCACCGAGCCCATGCCGCGATAGCTCTTGTACGAGCGGCCCTGGTACAGGAACACCTCGCCGGGCGCCTCTTCGGTGCCCGCGAACATCGAGCCCATCATCGCGGTCGAGGCCCCGGCCGCGATGGCCTTGGCCAAGTCGCCCGAATATTTGATGCCGCCGTCGGCGATAACCGGCACGCCGCTCTCGCGACCGGCGCGCACGGCTTCCATGATCGCAGTCAACTGCGGCACGCCCACGCCCGCGACGATCCGGGTGGTGCAGATCGAGCCTGGGCCGATGCCGACCTTCACCGCGTCAGCGCCGGCATCGATCAGGGCGCGAGCGGCGTCGTAGGTGGCGATGTTGCCGGCTACGATCTGGACGCGGTTGGCTTCGCGCTTCAGGCGCGAGACCGCCTGGGCGACCTGGCTGGAGTGGCCGTGGGCGGTGTCGATGACGACGACGTCGACGCCAGCGTCCACCAGGCCCATCGAGCGCTCGAAGCCGGCGTCGCCGACGGTCGAGGCCGCGCCGACCAGCAGGCGACCCTTGTCGTCCTTGGCGGCCAGGGGGTGAGCCTGGGCCTTTTCGATGTCCTTCACCGTGATCAGACCGACGGCGCGGTAGGCGTCGTCGACGACGATCAGGCGCTCGATCTTGTGCTTGCGCAGCAGTTCGCGGGCCTCGCGCTGATCGACGCCTTCGGCGACGACGATCAGGTTGTCGCGGGTCATGATCGCCGAGGCCGGGACGTTGGCGTCGCTCTCGAAGCGCATGTCGCGGTTGGTGACGATGCCGACCAGCTTGCCACTGCCGCGCTCGACCACCGGGAAGCCCGAGATCTTGCGACGGGCCGTGATCTCGCGGATCTCGGCCAGGGTGGTGTCGGGATGGATGGTCAGCGGATTGATGACCATGCCGCTTTCGTAACGCTTGACCTCGCGGACCTGGTCGGCCTGCTCCTCGTTGGTGAGGTTGCGGTGCAGGACGCCCAGACCACCGGCTTGCGCCATGGCGATGGCGAGGCGGCTTTCGGTCACCGTGTCCATCGCGGCGGACACAAGCGGAATGTTCAGACTGATTTCACGCGTGAACCGAGTCTCGGTCGTCACCTGGGTAGGCATGACGTCGGACGGGCCGGGTTCGAGCAAAACGTCGTCGAAGGTAAGCCCTTCGCGAATCTCCATCGGAGTCTCCATTTTGCGGCGCGGGTATAGCGGCGGGAGACCCGAATGGGAAGGGCCAAAAGCGGCGCTCGGCCGACGATCAGTTCGCGCTGGGATCGGCGGCCACCGCTTGACCGGAAAGGGCGCGGTCGGGCCGGACCCCTTCGATCGTTCGCCTCAGCCAGGCGCTGAAAGGCTTTTCGAACCATCGATAGCTGGCATAGCCCGCCGCGCACGAGGCGACGACCACCGCGAGACAGAAGGCGACCGGCGAGAGGCCGCCAACCAGCTTGAACAACAGTGACACGACCAGGCCGTGCAGGAGGTAGATCGAATAGGACGCATCGCCCAGGATCTTGAGCACGGGGATCTCGGCAAGACTCCCCCTCGCCTCCAGCATCACCGCGCCGGCGACCGTGGCCAGGGCCGGCAGCCCCCAGAGCAGTGGGCGCGTCAGGGGCGAAACCTCCGCCCGCAGCAGGTGTTCGACGACCAGCGCGCCGGCGCCTAACGCCAGCATCGTCGCCGAAACGGGAGTCGGCGCGACCAGGCCGCGCCGCCAGACCTCGGCCAGCACCGCCCCGGCCAGGAACTCCAGTATCAGAGGATCGGTATAGGCGACCAAGACCGGATTTCCCCAGACGACCACCGCCCGCGACGCGACCAGCCCGATCATCGCCAACGCCATGACCGGCAAGCGCCAGGATCGCCGGAGCAGCAGGCATCCCGCGAACAGGACGTAGAACGCCATCTCGTAGTTCAGGGTCCAGCCCGGGACCAGCACCGGAAAGATCCCGCCGTGCGGATTGCGATACGGGATGAATAGCAGGGATCGAACGACCGAAGCCGCATCCACGATCAGGTTGGGGAACACCTTGCCCGGCAGCAGGACCGCGCAGGCCGCCATGAACAGCGTGACCAGCCAATAGAGCGGCGCGATGCGGATCGCCCGCCGCAACAGGAACCGCCCCGGCGCGCTCTCGCGGTCCGAGATCGTCCACATGATGAAACCGGAAATGACGAAGAATATGTCCACGCCGGCCGCGCCGATCCCGAACGGAACATCCTGGCGCGACAGGGCGTGGTGCAGCACCACCATCAGGGCGGCGACGCCGCGCAAGGCCTGCACCGATCGCAGGGTTCGCAATCCACGCGCTCCGAAATAGCGCCCCCGTCCTCAGTTCGCGAGCGCGGCGCGGTCGAAGTCAAGCGGAGCCATGACGAGTTTCTCCCGGCGCCGCTTTGATCAACGTCCCCGGAACCCCGTCGCCACCAGAAACACCTCGGAGCTATCCGCGCGGCTGGCCTTGGGCTTGTAGTGGACGACCTTGTCGAAGTTCTTTTTCAACCGGGCGATGACGTCGGCCGTCTCGCCGCCCTGGAAGGCCTTGGCGACGAAGGCGCCGCCGGGTTTCAGCACGTCGATCGCGAACTCGGCTCCGATCTCGATCAGGCCGACGATGCGCAGGTGGTCCGTCTCGCGGTGCCCCACGGTGTTCGGCGCCATGTCGGACATCACCAAGTCCGGCGCGCCGCCCAGCAGCTCCAGCAGTTTCGGCGGGCAGTCGTCGTCGGTGAAATCCATCTCCAGGATGTGGGCCGGGGCCACCGGATCGACCGGCAACAGGTCGACGCCCACCAGGTCGGTCACACCGCGCTCGACGGCGATCTGCAGCCAGCCGCCCGGCGCGCAGCCCAGGTCGATGACCTTTGCGCCCTTCTTGAAGAAGCGGAATTTCTCGTCGATCTCGCTGATCTTGAAGGCCGCGCGGCTGCGATAGCCCAGCGCGCGGGCCTTGGCCGAGAACGGGTCGTTGATCTGGCGCTCCAGCCAGGCCTGCTGGCTGGGCGTGCGGCCGTAGGCGGTCTTCAGCCGGGCTGGCTTGGCGCGCCCGCCTTCGTTGCCCCCGGACGGCGGCTTGACCATACGCTTGCGGGGCGGTTCTTCGTCGCTCATGCGGCTTCCGGCTTCTTCGAGGCGCCGCCGCGACGACGCCGGCGCGGGCGTCGCTGCTGATCGGACATCAGGGACATCAGGAGCCCCTCTCTAAGCCCTCGGTCGGCGACACGCACGCGCGAACATGGCCACAGCTCCTGCACGGCCCGCAGGATCGCCGCGCCCGCTAGTACGAGATCGGCCCTGTCCGCGCCGATGCACGGCTCCTGCGCTCGCTCGACGGCGGTGAGGCCCAGCAGCCGATCGGACGCCGCGTCACAATCGGTCCGGTCCATCCAGAGGCCGTCGACGACGTTGCGGTCGTAGCGCGGCAGGCCCAGGTGCAGGCCGGCCAGGCTGGTGATGGCGCCCGAGGTTCCAACCAGATGCGCCCTGCCCTCGGCGAAGATCTGGCGCATCGGCTCGGCGTGCGGAAAGGCCTCGATCCTTGCCTTGACGTCGTCGACCATGGCTCGGAACCAGCGCTCGTCGGCCCGCTCGCCCTCCGGAAAGCGCTCGGCCAGGGTGACGACACCCACGGGGATCGACAGCCAGGCCTTGATCGGCAGTTTCCAGGCGGCGAATTGGCGCGGCTTGGCGTCGAGGCCGCCGCCCTTCAGGTCGACCCAAGAGAGCTCGGTCGAGYCGCCGCCGACATCGACCACCAGGGCGGCGTCCTGCTCGCGGTCGAACAAGCTCATGCAGCCGGCGACGGAGAGCTGGGCCTCCTCGCGCGGACTGATGATCTGCAGCTTGAGGCCGGTCTCCTCGTGGACCCGGCGCACAAAATCGGGGCCATTGGTCGCACCCCGACAGGCCTGAGTGGCCACGGCCTTGACCCGCAGCACCTTGCGGCGGCGGATCTTCTCGGCGCAGACCTTCAGGGCGGCCAGCGAACGGTCCATGGCCGCTTCGGACAGCTGGCCGGTCTGCGATAACCCTTCACCCAAACGCACAATGCGGGAATAGGCCTCGACGACGCGGAATCCTCGCGGCGTGGGCGTGGCCACCAGCAGGCGGCAGTTGTTGGTCCCCAGGTCGAGCGCCGCGTAACACGCAGACTCTTCCGGAGACCGCCGGCGCCGACTCAGGGAGGCGCCGGGCGCGCGCGGCGCCTCCGACATGGTCTCTACTACCTGTCTCGCAGACGCCGCAAACGCGCGACGCCTCACTTCGAGTCGACCATAGCATGGTGTTCGCGCGCCGGAAGGCGCCCGCTTGTCTTCCGGGTTCGGAGGTCTATCCGTTCAGGTTTCAGTCAGGTGCGCCTGCTATCCTTAACGCCATGGATTCGAGACTCGCCAAATTCGCGATCGGACAGGTCGTCAGGCACCGCATCTTCCCGTTCCGGGGCGTGGTGTTCGACGTCGACCCCGTGTTCGCCAATACGGAAGAGTGGTGGCAGTCGATCCCCGAGGACATCCGGCCCAAGAAGGATCAGCCCTTCTACCATCTGCTGGCCGAGAACGACGACAACAGCTACGTCGCCTACGTCTCCGAGCAGAACCTGCTGCCCGACGACAGCGGCGAGCCGGTCGGACACCCGCAGACCGCGGTGATCTTCGAGTCGTTCGATCACGGGCAGTACAGGCTTCGCCCCCGGATCTCCCACTAGCTAGAACGTTCATCCGCCGATCCGCCCTTTTGGCGCAAACTCCGAACAGCTTTTGCGAAATTCGGGGCGTAGCGTCGTTGCATGAGCGGAGATGATTTTAGCAACGGGCCGCCCCCGGGCGCTCGCCCCGATTGGACGATCGACCAAGGCTGGGAAAGCTATTCCCAGGCCGAGCACGACGTCTGGATCACCCTGTACGAGCGTCAGGCCGACATGCTGCATGGCCGCGCCTGCGACGCGTTCCTGCGCGGCTTGGACGCGCTGGACCTGCACCGCACGGGCATCCCCGACTTCAATCGCATCAACGAAGAGCTCCAGCGCCTGACCGGCTGGACCGTGGTGGCGGTGCCAGGCCTGGTGCCCGACGACGTATTCTTCGACCACCTGGCCAATCGCCGCTTTCCCGCCGGCCAGTTCATCCGCAAGCCGGACCAGTTGGACTACCTGCAGGAACCGGACATCTTCCACGACGTCTTCGGCCACGTGCCGATGCTGACCGACCCGACGTTCGCCGACTACATGCAGGCCTACGGCCAAGGCGGCCAGCGTGCCTTGGGTCTGGGCCGCCTGGCCAACCTCGCTCGGCTCTACTGGTATACGGTGGAGTTCGGCCTGATGAACACGCCGGCCGGCCTGCGCATCTACGGAGCCGGCATCGTTTCGTCGCGCGCGGAGTCGATCTTCGCGCTGGACGATCCCTCCCCCAACCGCATCGGCTTCGACCTGGAGCGGGTGATGCGCACTCTCTACCGGATCGACGACTTCCAGCAGGTCTATTTCGTGATCGATTCGATCCAGACCCTGCAGCAGGTCACTCTGCGTGATTTCGGCGCCCTCTACGCGCGGCTGGCCGGCGCGACGGACATCGGCGTCGCCGAGATTGCTCCCGGCGACGCCGTCATCACGCGTGGCACCCAGGCCTATGCGAAAGCCGGCGGACGGCTGGCGACCTTCTCGGCCGGCTGACCTTTCAGGCCGAACAGGATCCGCACGCCCGGGATGCGCCGCACGATCTCGTAGGTCGCGAAGCAGCCGGCGAAGGTGGCCACGACCAGGATGGCGCCCTCCAGCCCCTGGGGCAGGCCCAGCTTGGCCAGGTGATGGGCCATGACCACGATCAGGGTCTGGTGCACCAGGTAGAACGGGAACACGCCCAAGGTCAGGTAGCGCAGCGCCGGTCCGCCCTTGTTGGCCAGGTGCTTGGCGCCGAAGCCCAGGATGGCGATGATGGCGCACCAGGTGTCGGCGGCGAAGACGAAGCGCATGGCGAGCTTCAATTGCGGCGCCGGGATCGGCGTGTCGTTGCGATAGGTCCAGACATAGGCCGACCAGCCAACCCAGGCGACGACGGCGACGGCCAGGGCCGGCCAGCGGGCGGCGGTCAGGCGGTCACGCAACGCTTCCGACTTGGCTAGGCCAAAGCCCAGTAGGAAGGCGCTGAACGAGACGGCGTGGACATAGTGGTCGCCGACCAGGGCGTGGGTCTCGCCGAACTTGGCGTAGAGCGTGGCCCGCAGCATGCCCAGGAACAGCACCGGCCAGACGAACAGGCCAACGCCCTTCAGCAGCCACTCGGCGGCGGCCTGGATGTGCTGGCCGGCCTTCTTCCAGACCAGCAGCATGACGGCCAGGACCAAGGTGTAGAACAGCAGATAGGCCACGAACCACATGTGGTTCCAAGTCGGCGTGATCAAGCACTCGCCGTCGGTCCAGCACCAATGGCCCGAGGCCGTGACATAGCGGAGCCAGAAATGATCGACGGTCAGGGCCGTGCCCGGGTGAGCGGCGATATATTCGGCGACCTGATAGTACGACTGCGGCGGCACGATCACGAACATCGCGAACAGCAGCGGCGGCAGCAGTCGCGCGATCCGCGACACCGTCAGCTTCCCGACCGGGGTCTTGTCGGCCATGAACCGCGTCGCCGCGCCCGAGACCAGGAAGAGCAAGGTCAGGCGCCAGGGATTGGTCATCAGCATGAAGGGCATCAGGCCCTCCACGATATGCGGGGTCTTCACGTGCCATTCCCACGGCACATAGAACATGCCGGTGTGATAGAGGATCAGCAGGAAGAATGTGCCGACCCGAATCCAGTCGAGGTCGTAGCGGCGGTCGAGGGGTAAGGCGGTCGTGGTCATGAAGAGGCGTCCGGCTTGAAAAGCGATGCTGACGACGTGCCCCACGCCGCGCCGAGCGGCCAGGCGCCCCGGGATCAGCGGCCGCTGCCTGGGACGACCGGAAAACCACCAGGGACGAACGGCGGTCTTTTCGGGATGACCGGCGAAGAGCGCCTTTGGCTGGGCCGGGCCTGGATTCTCGGCGCGTGCCTGATCAGCTCGATCGCGGTCGTCAATGTCCTGACCATCCAACACGATGCGCCCAAGTTGGGTGTTCTGCCGCCGACGATCTGGGAATCCAGCAGCGCGTTCGTCACCCTGGCGATCTTCGCCCTTCCCGCCGGAATGGCGCTGTGGATGATCCGAGCGCGGCCACGTTGGTGGGTCGCGATACCGGCGCACCTACTGGCGGTGTTCGTATACTCGGTGCTGCATGTCTCGGGTTTCGTGGCC
Organism: Caulobacter sp. P4_E5; assembly: GCF_056401555.1. Taxonomy (NCBI): domain Bacteria; kingdom Pseudomonadati; phylum Pseudomonadota; class Alphaproteobacteria; order Caulobacterales; family Caulobacteraceae; genus Caulobacter; species Caulobacter sp. P4_E5. The sequence goes on along the minus strand of NZ_JBFUJD010000001.1, from coordinate 77,167 downwards.
CTGCGCAAGCTGGCCTATGTCGCCTTGCTGCACGAGCGTTATGTGTTTGGACCCCTGTCCACCGAGTTCCCTTACGAATTCCGCAAGGACATGATGGCCTACGGGCTGGCCTCGATCATCTATTGGCTGGCGCTGCATAGGGGCGGCCAAAAGGCCGCGCCCCAGACTACGGCGACCCTGCCGCCCACCTTCGACATCCAGGACGGCGGGCGAATGATCCGCGTCCCCGTAGCCGATATCCTCGCCGTGCGCTCGGCGGGCAACTATGTCGAATTCGTCTTGGCCGAGGAGCGCCGGCCGCTGATGCGCTCGTCGTTGAGCGCGGTGTCGGAGCAGTTGACCGCCCACGGCTTCGTGCGCAGCCATAAATCCTGGCTGGTCAACAAGGCCCGGGTCACGGGTCTGAAGCCGGAAGGCTCGGGCGACTACGCCGTGGAGCTCGGCGATCTGGAAGTCCCGCTATCGCGACGTTTTCCCGAGGCGCTCGCGGCCCTGAGAGGCTAGAGCAGCAGCCCCATCAAAATGTCGTCCTCGAACCGGCCGTCCGGCAGTCGCCCGCGCGCCAACTGCCTCCCCTCATGCTGGAAGCCGAGTCGCTCATACAGCCGCACGGCGCCGGGATTGCCCGCGCCGGCCGCGAGCTCGATGCGCAGGATCGGCGGATCCATTGTCCGCGCCTTGGCGATCAGCGCCTCGAACAGCTTGGAGCCGATCCCCTGCCCCTGCCGCTCCGGATGAACGGCCACCGTTAGCCCGCCGAGCACGTGGGCGAAGATCGCCGGACTCTCGCGCCTGGCGTGGATCTCGCCGCAGACGAAGCCATCGGGTTCAACCGCGACCAGACAGATGTCGGCCGCGATCGCGCCCTCGGCGTAGGCGGGTGTGACCTCCTCGGGCGCGCGGGCCAAGGCGCCCGGCGTGATCGCGGCGGCCTTGTGCAGCGCGACGATGGCGTCGCGGTCGCCGGAAGCGGCGGGGCGGATCGAGAAGCTCACGCATCCCTCTGGAACGGATAGAAGTCGCCGCCAAGGTCAAGGATCCGGGTCAGCTCGTCCAGGGCCTCGCGACTCTCGATCAGCAGATCGGGATCGGCCAAGTCGGCCGGGGCCAGGCGGTCGCGGTAGCGGCGCGTGATCCAATCGGCCAGCAGGGTGTGCAGGCCAGGCAAGAATCGTTGAGCTGGGTTGACGGCCGCCAGCTCGGCCTCGGTCAGCACCACGCGCAAGCGCAGGCAGGCTGGGCCGCCGCCATTGCGCATGCTCTGGCGGACATCGACATACTCGACCCGACCGATCGGACCATTCGACGTGGTCAGGCTCTCGGCCACCGCGAAGGCGCGCGGGTTGTCGCGCGTCTCGGCCGGCGCCAGCAACAGCAGGCGATCTTCGCCGGGTACGACCAGCAGTTGCGAGTTGAACAGATAGCTGGCCACCAGGTCGGCCATCGGCAGGTCGGCTTCCGAGACCTCGACGAAGACCGGCTCGAACAGGCCGTCGGCCGCGGCGCGGACCTGACGCTCCATCAAGGCCCGGTCCTCGAAGGCGCGTTCGTGGAGGAACAGGCATTCGCGCGTGCCGACGCAGACCACGTCGTTGTGAAAGGCCCCGCCCTCGATCGCCGCCTTGGCCTGCTGAGGAAAGACCGGCCTGGCCGCGCCATGGCGGCGCTGGATCGCCTCGAACGCCTCGCGGGTCTGACGCGCCGGAAATCGGCCGTCCCAATGGACCCAGGCTTCACGGCCCCAGACGAACAGATTGACGCCTGGGTCTCCATGTTCGCCACAGAGCCTCACATGGTTGGCCGCGCCCTCGTCGGCAAAGTGGGGCTGGGCCGGTAGCGAGTCGTGAACGGCGAAACGGGCCTCGTCCGGGAACAGGCGGCGCAGGGCCCGCGTGGTCTGTGGGCCCTCCAGGCTGCGATGCAGGTTGGTCAGCAGGTTGGCCGGTGTGAAATGGACCCGACCGTCGGCCGTATCGGCGCTGGGGGTCACGGTGGCGGCGTTGGCGGCCCACATCGACGAGGCCGAAAAGGCGGCGGCGGCCAGGGCCGGCGCGTCCTTCCAGGCCTGTTCGATCACCGCCTCTTCGGAACCGGAAAAGCCCAACGACTTCAAGAGACCTACAGCCGGACGCTCATGCGGCGGCAGCACGAACTGCGCAATGCCCAGGTCAGAGAGCCGGCGCATCTTGGAGAGGCCCTCCAGCGCCGCGTCGCGCGGGTTGGAAACCTCGCCGGCGTTCCGGGTGCTGGCCAGATTGCCAGGCGAGAGGCCCACATACGAATGGGTCGGCCCGACCAGGCCGTCGCAATTGGCCTCAACGGCCAAACTCATGACCGCAGTCCCTTGATATCCTTCAGGGTATCGGTCACTGCCTCGGCCTCGAAACTGGCGACCGGATAGGCGCAGTAGTCAGCGGCGTAGTACGCGCTGGGCCGATGATTGCCCGAGGCCCCAAGGCCGCCGAATGGCATCGAACCGGCCGCGCCGGTGGTAGGCCGGTTCCAATTCACGACTCCCGCGCGGATGCGGTTCACGAACTGGTCCCAACGCCCCGCCTCGTTGGAAATGAGGCCCGCCGACAGGCCGTAACGGGTGGCGTTGGCCGCCTTCAAGGCGTCGTCGAAGCTGGCGACACGCCGCACCTGCAGCCAGGGCGCGAACAGCTCCTCGTCGGGCGTGTCGACGCCGGTGACATCGACCAAGCCCGGGGTCACGAACGCCTCGCCTAGCCCCCCGACCGAGCCCAGCGGCCGGATGCGTTCTCCACCCATGGTGTCGGCGATCGCGCGCGCGGCGTTGGCGGCGCGAGCCGAGATCAGCGGCCCCATGAAGACCTCACCCTCGCCGTTCCAGGGACCGATCGTCAAGCGGTCGGCTAGGGCCGCCGTCGCCTCGATCACCGCGCGGCCCGAGGCGTCGTCCGACACGATCAGCCGCCGCGCGCACGAGCAACGCTGGCCAGTGGTGATGAAGGCCGACTGCACGACCAGGGCCGCGACCGCCTCGGGATCGCCCGCGTCCCAGACCACCAGCGGATTGTTGCCGCCCAGCTCCAGGGCCAGGATCACGTCGGGGCGATCGGCGAAGTGGCGGCGGAAGAACGTCCCCGCTGCGGCCGAACCGGTGAACAGCAGGCCGTCGATCTCTTGATTGATCAGCGCCTGTCCGGCCTCGCGGCCGCCCTGGACCAGATTGATCACGCCCGCCGGAACACCCGCCCCCTCGAAGGCTTCGACCATCAGTTGGCCGGCCAGGGGCGTCTCCTCCGACGGCTTGAACACCACCGTGTCGCCCGCCAGCAGGGCGGGCACGATGTGACCGTTGGGCAGATGGCCCGGGAAGTTGAACGGTCCCAAGACCGCCATCACCCCATGGGCGCGGTGGCGCAGCACGGCGCGGCCGAACGGCATGGCGTTTTCGGTGACGCCGGTGCGCTCGTCATAGGCCTTGATCGACAGGTCGACCTTGCCGGCCATCGAGCCCAGCTCCGCCTTGGTCTCCCACAGCGCCTTGCCAGTCTCGCGGCTCATGGCCTCGGCGAAGGCGGCGGTGCGCTCGACCAGGATCTCCTTGTAGCGGCGAAGAACGGCGATCCGCGCCTCGCGAGGTTGATCCGCCCATCCCGGGAAGGCCCTGCGCGCGGCCTCGACGGCCTCGGCGACGTCGGCTTCGCTGGCTGTCGCCTCGCGCCAGACGACTTCGCCGGTGGCCGGATCGGTCGAAACCAGCTCCGCGCCCCGGCCCGAGCGCCATTTCCCGTCGATATAGAGACCGTCGCTCATGCCTTCACCCGCACCATGTCGCCTTCCGTGAGCCGCAGGGCTTGCGCCGCCTCGCGTCCCACGATCGCCATATCGCCATCGATCAGCACCGGCGCCCGGACGGCCCGGAAGGCGCTGATCGCGCCGGTGGAGATCAGCGCTTCCTCGCCAAAGGCGTCTTCGCCGAGTTTCAAACGTAGGCGCCGGGCCTCACGCACCGTCTTGATGTCGTCGCGCCGGGCCGCGACCGTCGGGCCGGCGTCGAAGATGTCGATCAGGCCCTCGTAGCGGAAACCTTCGGTCTCCAGCATGGCGCGCGCCGCCTCGCCCTCGCGGTGTACGCGGCCCAGCGCCTCGCGCGCCTCGCGCGGCAACAGCTCGGCATAGATCGGATGCCGAGGGGCCAGGTCCAGGATGAACTGCCCGTCGGTCGAGGCGCTCATCCGGTCGGCCTCGTCGAATTCGAGGCGGAAGAATTTGCTGGCGACATGGTCCCAGAACGGACACGAGCCGTCCTCGTCGAACCAGCCCCGCAGCTCGGCCAGCACCATCTCGGCGAAGCGCTGCGGCTCGAGGCCGATCAGCATGTAGCGCGACTGGGCCAGCAGCCGCCCTGCCCCGCCCTTGCGCCGTTCGGGCCGCAGGAACAGCGACCCGACCTCCGACCAGCCCGCGCACTCGTTGACCAGAACGAGGGCTCGGTGGTCGAAGCGTTTCTCCAGGGTCGGAGAAGACTGGGCGAGCGTCACCACGCGGAACGAAAAGTGCGGCCGCTTGAGTCCCACCCCCGCCTTGACCCCCGCGACGCCGATAACGTCGCCGGCGTCCAGGTCCTCGAGCATCAGGGTGTACCAGGCCTCCGGCGCGGCGACGCCGGCCTGGAAGCTGGCCTCGGACAGCGCCAGCCGCGATCGCAGGGTCGGCTCGTCCTCCGGCAGGCTGGTGAAGCCGCGCCCAGACAGGACGGCCAGCTCCATCAGGGCGTTGAAGTCAGCGGAGCCAGCGGGACGGACGACGAGCATTCAGCGGGACTCCTCAAGAGCGCCCATCTGGGCGCGGATCGCTCTGGCGTCGATCTCGCCGCTAGCCAGCTTCATCAGGATCAAGGCCGAGAGCTGGGCGCGTTCGACGAAGCTTTCGGGCCAGGCGTGCTCGGCCTCACTATGGATATCGCCGCCGCGCACGCCCAGGGTGTCGACATTCGGCAGGCCCGAGGCGAACAGGTTGTTGCCCTCGCAGACGCCTCCGGAGGGCTTCCAGGCGATGTCCTGGCCCAGCAAGGCGCCGACATCCTTGACCGCCCCGAACAATCGCTGCTGAGCAGCGTTGAACGGCTTGGCTCCGCGCGTGATCAGGCCGTGCAGGTGAGCGTGGAGGTCGTCGCCGACCTCCGACACGATGCGCGCGACCCCGGCCTGGAACCAGGCGGCGGCCTCGGCGTCAGGGAAACGGACGTTGAAACGGACCACCGCCACGTCCGGCACCATGTTCAGCGGCGCGCCGCCGTCGATGCGGGCGACATTGACGGTAACGCCGTCGCGCTGACCGTTCAGGGCGTGGAGCTTCTCGGCCGTACGCGCCGCGCCGATCACGGCGTTGCGCCCGGCGGCGAAGTCGCGCCCGGCGTGGGCGGCGCGCCCGTGGATGACAATGTGGAAGTTGCCCGAGCCCTTGCGCGCCGAGGCCAGGGCCCCGTCGGCCAAGGCCGGCTCATAGGTCAGACCCACGTGCCCTTGGCGAGCGAAGTCGGCCAGGATCGGCCCGGAGGCGATCGAACCGATTTCCTCGTCCGGCGACAGCAGCACGCGGTAGCCCAGGTTCGCCGCTTCAGGACAACGCTCGAAGGCCTCCAGGGCGGCCAGCATCACTGAGATCCCGCCCTTCATGTCGGCGATGCCCGGTCCATGCAGCGCGCCATCGGGGCGCGTGCGGACGACCTGGAACGGGCTCGTCTCGGGATAGACGGTGTCGTAGTGGCCGGTCAGCACGACCTGGACCGGAGCCTCGGGGCGCACGACCACGGCCAGGGACGGCGGATGGTGAAACTCGCTCTCGCGGCCGTCGGCGCCGACCTCGCGCGATGGCGACAGTGGGATCTCAATCGGCGCGGCGGGCAAGGGCGCGGCGGCGTCGAGCAAAATTCGCCTCTGACGCTCCAACCCGGCCAAGTGCCGGCTGCCGGAGTTTACGGCGCACCAATCCACGGCGCGGTCGACGATCTGGCCGCCGTCGCGCGCGATACGATCCAGAACCGCGCGATCTTCCGAATTGAGACGCATGATAGGCTGGTCCTCCCTCAGTCATGATAACCAAGGGCCGCGGGTAAATCGTGCTCACCTCGGAGGAGGTAACCGGGGGCCCGCGCAACAGCCTTGCTTCCTTAGTAGTCCTTTCGCCAACGGACGGAAAGCTTGGCGTCGTTCTGACCGCCGATCCGCGAGACCAGCGACAAGGTCCGGCGAACTCGCCATTCGACCTGAGCCGCAGGGCCTTCACGGCCGCCGCCGATGATCTCGACATAGACGTCGTCGGTCACGTACTTGCCGCCCGACACGGTCATGCCCGTGGCGCTTTCGGCGAAAGCCAAGCGGTCGAGGCGCGCGAAGCTCCGCAAGTTGCCGATCACGTCGAAGCCTCCGCCGCCCGCCATCGAGGCCAGGGCCGAGGCTAGCTGGGCGGCCTCGATCGGCGACAGCTGGGCGGCCGATGAGCCGAACAACACCTGGCTAAGCACCTCGTCGCTGGGCAGCTCGGGCTTGGAGGTCAGGGTGATTTCGGGCTTGGCGGCCGTCCCCTGGATCCTGACCACCGCCGTCAGCGAGGCGTCCTCCCGGCTCGCCGACAGATCCAGGCGGATGCGGTCGAGCTGGCTGGACAGATAGACCGTCCCGTTCTGGTCGAATTCGAACCGCTTGCCGGCGAAGTCGTATTCGCCGCGCACCACCCGCGCGACGCCGCTGAGCGCCGGGGCCAAGGATGTGCCGCCGACGTGGGCGTCCAGCGACAGCTCGACGTCCAGGCCTCGTCCGCGCACGAACACCCGACGCGACGCCTTCAGGTCGAGGTCGAGGATCATGCCGCCGGTGGTCGGGCGGCGCTGTAGCCCCTGGTCCAGGTCCTGCGGGCGGTTGCGCTCGACCACGTCCATGGCGACGACGCCGACCGGCGTCTTGCTCTGGGCCGAGACGTCGGCGCGGTCGATGGTCACCGCGCCCGTCAGCTTGATCTTGCCGTCGGCGGAGCGGTTGATGCTGGTCTGGCCGGTGGCGACGGCCGAGGCTAGGTCGTTGTCGATCAGGCGGAAGCTCTTCAGGTCCAGCTTGAAACTGCCGACGCCGTCGCGGGCCAGGCTGATCCGCCCCGCGCCCGAAACCGAGCCGCCCTGCCCGTCCTCGCCGATGGCCTGGCTGACGTCGATGGCGTTGTCGGCCAGGGCCGCGCGCAGGGTGACATTGCGCAGGCGAAGGCCGCTTTGGCCGTCCTCGAAGCCGCCGTTGTCCAGGGTCGCTTGGCCGATCAGGCGCGGATCGGCCAGGGTGCCGCCCAAACTGGCCTGCAGATTGATACGGCCCGACAGCGACCGCTCGGGGCCTAGCAGCAGGTCCCACAGCGGCTTGATCTCGCCCTGGGCCGAGAACTGACCTTGAACGCCACGCTTCTTGTCGACCATCAGACGCAGCGGCCGGGCAGAGGCCTCCACGGGAAGCACCAGATTGGCTTCGGCTTTCAGACCCTGACGGTTGTCTCCATCGGCGATGATCGTCAGCTGCCTGTCGGTCAGCTCGCCATGCACCTTGGCGTTCAGGGATTGCTCGACCTTGGAGCCCCGTTCGCGAGCGTTCGACAGCCGCATGGTGAAGTCGCCGCCCAGGGTCTCGCCCTGGCCGTGGAGATTGAACGAACCGTCGATGTCGCCGTCGAGATCCGGATCGAAGGCGGTCAGGGTCACCCCGGCCAGCTCGGCCTTCAACATGGCTGTAGCCCCGCCGATATCGGCGTCGATATCCGCGCGGCCCTGGTCGATCGCCAGGCGCAGGCGGGCCTGGGTCGGACCGTCACCAAACCGGACCTTGGCCGCCTCGCGGGTCTTGACCTCGGTGCGTCCCATGCGGCCGGCGGCGTTCAGGGTCAGGTCGTAGAGCTTGCCCGTCTGGGCCAGTTCGCCGGTCCCGCCGAAGCGCCAGCGTCCTCCAGGGGCCTCGCCGCGCGCGTCGATCGAAAGCGGCAGGCGCGACAGCGGCCCGTCGGCCTTGATCCGCGCCGAACGGACCTTCCAGGCGCCGGTGGCGACGTCCTCGGCGGTCAGGTCCAGCGTGGCTGTGGCCGCGCCACCGCCGGGCGCATCGACCAGCTTGGCCGAGCCCTTGACCTGGCCTTGAGGGAGGAAGGCGCCGGGACCGATCGCGACGGTCAGATCGGCGGTGGCCGGCAACCCGTCCCGCAGGCTCATCGCGCCCTTGGCCTTGGCTCCGCCGGCGTCGACGTCCAGCTCAGTGAGCTCAATGCCGCCCGGCGAGAACCGGAAGGCCGTCCGTCCGCGCGCCGGACCGTAACCGCTATTGGCCTGCAGCGCCGCGACGCCATCCGTGGCATTGGGGCCATGGGCGAAGGTCAGGGTCAGGTGCGCCTTGGTCAGGGGCAGCCTGGGCAGGTCGATGGAATCGAAGTCGGCGTTCAGCTCGGCCTTCGGCGCCGACAGCGTACCGCCGACGTGACCATCGCCCGCCGCCTTACCGGCGATCTCCACCGGGCCGGCGCTGAACGGACCGGACGCCGTCCAATCGAGCTTGAAGTCCAGACCAAGGCCCTGGGCGACCATCTTGCCCGCGCTTCTGAGGCTGGCGGCGCTGCCGTCCAGCTTGGCGTCAGCGACCGTCAGCACGCCGTTGTTCCAGCTGGCCTTGCCGTTCAGACGCGGCGTCGCGCCCAACAGGCGGTCGATCTCGGCGTAGCCGGTGGCGAAACCCGCCGCCCGGCTGTCGACAGTGAAGCTCCAGGGACTGTTGGCGAAGCTGGAGGCGGTCCACTTGGCCGTGACCGAGCCCTTGGCCCCGGGCCGCACCGGACCCAGGCTGGCCACCCTCATTTCGCCGTCGAACGACAGGCCGCCCAGCACACCGCGCTCGCCCTTGCCGGTGACGACGAGGTTGGGCGCGTCGACGCGGGCCGAGCGGATCAGGAACCGGCCACCCTTGATCCGCGCGCCCTCGAAGCTGGCCTTGGGACTGGAGCCCAGCACGGCCAGCAGACCCGTCCCGCCGCCGCCCGAGGTGGCGGCCTGGGCCTTGATCTCCAGTTCGCCCTTGGCCCAGCGGACCATCGCCGGTCCCTTGGCGCGCTTGAGGCGATAACCCAGCAACTCCATGTCGACGACGTCGATGTTGCCGTCGATCGAGAAACCGCCCTCCTCCAGACGGAAGACGCCATCGGCCAGGCCGCGTCCCATCTGGGGGATGGTGACGATCCGCTTCAAGGCGCCGACTTGGGCGCTGAAGGCGATGCCGTCCGGACCGGTCCGCTTCTTGGCGAGATCCGCGAGACCATGGCCGTGCAGCGTCAGGTTCTGGGCTATGATCGCCAAGTTCAGGTCCGACAGTCCCTCCCTGCTCGTCTTCTTCCCATCGAGGGTGAAGTCAGCTTGCGGCCCGAACATTTGGGCCAAACGCCGGGTCAGGGTCGAGGCCTCGAGGTCGATGCGGCCGCGCGCGGAGCCGCCTTCCGGCGTCCAGGCCCCGTCGGCTTGCAACGGGGTCGTGTTTCCGGTGCGCGCCAGGACGTTGAACGACGCGCGGCTGGTCGTGCCGTTCGCCTTGGCCTTCAGATCGAACGGACGATCCGCCGGCAGACCCAACGCGCCGGCGATAGCGCCGCCGTTCGCCTCGGTGGCGTCGGCCATCAGGCGTAGGCTCTTCGAACGACCCAGGTCGAAGTCGACGTTCAGGTGGTCGCCCACATGCAGGCGCGAGGCCACCGCCAGCTTGCCCTTCTGACCGCCCTGCCTCGCCATTTCATAGTCGCCCGTGACGTCGAAGTCGCCGTCCTTGCCGCTGAACGCGGGTCGGGTGATCAGGCGCAGGGTGAAGGCGTCGAGATCGACTGACACTGGCGCCGCGCTGGACTTCGGTCCCTTGGGCGCCATGGTCGGCCGGCGCAGCACCAGGACATCGCGGGCGTCGACCCGCTCGGCGTGGAAGCGGCGGCCGAACAGCTCGGTGGGTCGCCAGGCGACGCGGATGTCGTGCGCCTCCAGCCAGACGCCCTTCTCGTCCGAGATGGTCAGGCGGCGAACGCCGAAATCCTTCCAGATATCGCCCGACAGGCCTTCGATGTGCAGTTTGCCGATCCGGCCCAGCTTCAGGCCGGAGGCGCGCGCCTCGAGGAACATGCGGCCCTGCGGGGTGATTGGGGCGAAGCGCAGGCCGCCCGCCATGACGATCAGAATCCCCGCCAAGATCGCCGAGACGATCAGCAGCCAGCCGCCCCACCCGACCTTCTTGGCGGCCTGAACGGCCGTTTCGCCCGCCGCTTCGGCGGCATGAACGACCGTTTCGGTCAGGTCAGGCTTGTCGTGCTCCCCGCTCAAAAGCTTTGCCCGATGCTGAGATAGATCTGAAAGGCCGGGTCGCCCGACCGCTTGCCCAGCGGCACGGCGATGTCGGCGCGGATAGGGCCGAAGCCTAGGTCATAGCGGACGCCGAAGCCCGCGCCCGCCCGGAAGTCCTCGCCCCTGGGCGTCTTGTCGGTTCCGATGGCGCCGGCATCGATGAAAGCGACGCCGCTCCAGTGATCGGTGACCCTCTGACGTAGCTCGAACGACGTCTCGACCAGCGAAACGCCGCCTTGGGGCGTGTTGTCCGACAAACGCGGACCAATGGCCTGATAGGAATAGCCCCGCACCGARCCCCCGCCGCCGGCGTAGAACCGCCGCGAGGCCGGCACCTCGGGGATGCCCCCGCCGACGATCGCGCCTAGTTTCACCCGCGCCGCCAGCACGGTGCTGGCGAGCTTGCCGAACGGCAGATAGGCCGAACCCTGGGTGGTCAGCTTCAGATACGGCAGGGTCGTGTCCCCGACGACATAGGTCGGCTCGCCCCGAGCCTCGAGGCGCCAGCCGCGTTTGGGATCGAGGATGTTGTCCGAGAAGTCCCAAGCGTAGGCCGCCAGACCCGCGACGGTCGCCAGGTTCAGTTTGCGCCCCGCGACCAGCCCGTTGCGGCCGACCTGCTCCTTGGTCTGCGACAGGTCCAGCGACACGCCGAAGGTGCGGTAGGCCGTCGTCTGGCGTCGCTTGGTCAGGTCCACCCCGACCGTGGCGCCGGTTTCATTGTAGGCGTCGGTGTCGTTGCGGAAGATCGAAGAGTTGAGCTTCAGGGTCTGCTGCGGCCGCCGCCAATGCGGCAGCGAGATTTCCCCGCCCAGGCGCTGCTCCAGCTTGGCGAACTTCAGAGCGTAGGTCGTGGTGTCGGCGCGCTTGAACCGATTGTAGCGGCTCCACCGCAGATCGACGCCGCCGCCCTCGCTGGTGGAGTAGCCGACGCTGGTTTCGATCGTCCGCGACCGGCGATCGGACAGGGTGATCACGACCGGTCGCAGCCCCTCGGGCGTGGCCTTGTCGGGTCCGGCCAATGAGACGGAGATCGAATCGTAGACGGCGGTGTCGCGCAGGCGGCGCTCCAGTTCCGCGACGTCCTCGGGGTCGTAGACATCGCCCGAGCGCCAGGGGGCCAGGTGATTCACCCAGGCGGAATTGGTTCGCCCCTTGGTGACCACCTCGATCCCGTCGAGATGGACCAGCTCGCCGGCGACGATCTTGAAAGCCGGACGGACGGTGTGGTCTCCGTGATCGACGATGACCTCACGCGGCTCGGCCGCCGCGTCGGCATAGCCCAGCTTGGCGACCTGGGCGACAATGCGCCCCTCTGCGCCGACCACGTCGGCGGCGCGGCCCGGCTCGCCCTCGGTCAGGCGCATGGCCGCGGCGGCGCGCTGGCGGACGCCTTCGTCGGGCGGCGCGCCGGACCAGTCGATGCGGGGATCGGCGATGACGAACACGGGGCCAGGCGTGACCTTGACGACCGCCCGCGGCGGCTCGCCATCCAACACGTCGGGCTCGACGGTGTAGGCGTAATAGCCCTCGGCGCGCAGCACGGCGATCGAATCCTCGCCAGCCTGACGGGCTCGGCGACGAGCCTCGGCGCGGCTTTGGGGGGGATGCTTGGACTGGGTCAGAGCGCGCTGGATGGCCTCGCGCAGAGCCCTGTCCTCGACGCCCTGGATCTGAGCCATCGGCTCGTCGGCCCAGGCGGCCGAGGCCGTCAGGAGAGTCGCCGCTGTCAACGCCAGGGAAGTCCGCCCAAGCACCAAATCACGTTCCCCGCGCGAAGCGCCCCCGCCCCTGCTGTAGTCTGGGGTTTGGCCTCTGTCACGACCGGAATTGCAACGACCCGAGAGCAAGCGGCGCTTCTCAAAGCAGGCGAAAGGCGCCCAAATGCTGGGCAGCCGTGCGCATCTACGCGGCGAATGTCGAATTCGGCGCGCGGGCCCTGCGCGACGTTCTAGAGTTGGGACGGCGCGGCCCCCTCGGCATGGCGTCCAAAGCGAAGAGAAACGTGGAAAAAAGCGTGGCGGCGAAGACCCAGACCCTTGTGGATGCCCCGACCCTGCCGATGACGGAGGCGGCTTACCTGCCGGGCGTCGCCTATGACGAGATGTTCACGCCCGAGGGCGAGGTTCGTTCGCACTACGATCCGCTGCACGCCCGCATGTCGACCCTGGGCGCCGAGGAACTGGCGGGCCGCCAGCGGACCCTCGAGCGGTCCTTCCTGCTGCAGGGCATCACCTTCACCGTCTACGGGGCCGAGAACACCACCGAGCGGATCATCCCGACCGACCTCTTCCCACGCATCATTCCCGCCGACGAATGGAAGCGAATCGAAGCGGGCCTAACCCAGCGCCTGCAGGCGCTGAACCTGTTCCTGGCGGATATCTACGGCGACCAGCAGATCCTGATGGATGGCGTGGTGCCGCGCGAGCTGGTGCTGGGCGCGCCGTCGTACCGGCGCGAAATGCAGCACATCTACGTGCCCCACAAGGCCTACGCCAACGTCTGCGGCAGCGACCTGATCCGCTGCCAGGACGGCCAGTTCGCGGTGCTGGAAGACAATCTGCGCGTCCCGTCCGGCGTCTCGTACATGCTGGCCAATCGTGACGCCGCCAAGCGGACCTTCCCCGGCACCTATCGCGCCGCCGGCGTGCGGCCTGTCGAGCGCTATCCCGACCTGCTGCTGGCGACGCTGAAGAGCATGGCGGCCGACTGGCGCGGCGATCCTCAGGTCGTGGTGCTGACGCCCGGCGTCTACAACAGCGCCTATTACGAGCACGCCTATCTCGCGCGCCTGATGGGCGTGCCGTTGGTCGAGGGCCGCGACCTCGTGGTGCACGAGAACATGGTCTACATGCGCACCACGACCGGGATCCGTCGGGTGGATGTGATCTATCGCCGGGTCGACGACGACTTCATCGACCCCCTCACCTTCCGGCGGGACTCTTCGCTGGGCGCGGCGGGCCTGTTCAACGCCTATCGCGCCGGCAATGTGGTGATCTGCAACGCCCCCGGCACCGGCGTCGCCGACGACAAGGCCGTCTACGCCTACGTCCCCGACATCATCCGCTACTATCTGGGCGAGGACGCGATCCTGCCCAATATCGAGACCTTCCTGTGCCGCGAGTCCCGGCAGTTGGGCCATGTGCTCGACAACCTCGACAAGTTCGTGGTCAAGGCCGTCGGCGCCTCGGGCGGCTACGGCATGCTGGTCGGGCCGCACGCCAGCCAGAAAGAACGCGACGACTTCGCCGAGGCCATCAAGGCCGATCCCGACAACTACATCGCCCAGCCGACGATCCAGCTGTCGACCGCCCCTTGCCTGGTCGACGGCCGCATCGAACCGCGCCACGTCGACCTGCGGCCGTTCATCCTGTCCGGCGAGAAGACCATCGTCACGCCCGGCGCCCTGACGCGTGTGGCCCTGAAGCGTGGGTCGCTGGTGGTCAATTCCAGCCAAGGTGGTGGTTCCAAGGACACCTGGGTTCTGGCCGAGGAGAACGGCTCTAACGGACACTCGAATGGCAACGGGAGCGTCCGCCCATGATGCTCGCTCGCGTTGCTGACAGCCTCTACTGGCTGGGCCGCTATATCGAACGGGCCGAGCACCTCTCGCGCCTGTCCAGCGTCATGCTGAACGCCACCCTGGACCAGACGGACTCCGGGACCCACGCCGTGCAGATCGCGTTGGCCGCCGTCGGTGAGCCGAGCGACGGCGCCGACGTCGGCTCGTTCGAGGCCGCCCACGCCCTGGTGCTGAACCGCGGGGATCCCAACTCGGTGGTCTCGTCCCTGGCCCGCGCCCGCGAAAACGCGCGCCAGGTTCGCGACCAGATCACCACCGAAACCTGGGAACGCCTGAACCTGTTGTACCTGAAGGTCACCGACGCGAAGGCCGCCAAGGACTTTTCCCACGGCTCGGACACGTTCCTGCACGACGTCATCGCCGACCTGCACCTGTTCAAGGGCGCGGCCGACACCACCATGAGCCACGGCGAGAGCTGGCGGTTCATGATGCTGGGCATCTACATGGAGCGCGCCCAGCTGCTGTCGCGCCTGCTGGAGGTATGCTTCGCGGAGTCGCCGATCCATGGCCGGATCGACGATCACGTCGCCCTGGTCAGCGTGCTGCGCATGGCGTGCGCTCTGGAACCCTATCTGCGCGTCTACACCGCCGAGATCGAGCCCCGGCACATCCTGGAGTTCCTGGTCTTCGACGAGGACTTCCCACGCTCGATCCGTTTCGCCACCGCCCAGATCGAGCAACACCTTTCCGCCCTGGCTCGCCGCGTCGCGACCAGCGAGCGCGCCGGTCCGGAACGGCTGGCCGGCCGGCTCAAGGCTCGTTTGCAGTTCGCCGATGTCGACGAGCTGGAAGCCATTGGCGCCGGGCCGCTGCTGACCACTGTCGTCAACGAATGCGCGCGCATTCACGAGGCGATCTACGAAACCTTCGTGGCCTATCCGCTCGAAATGCGCCTCCCGGCCTAGGACGAAAAACAGTGCTGCTCGAAATCCGCCACGTCACCCAGTACCACTACGAGCGCCCCGTCCGGGAAAGCCTGATGGAGCTGTGGATGCAGCCCCAAAAGACCGCCCGCCAGCGCCTGGTCAGTTTCGAGCTGGACCTGGAACCGGCGGCTCAGGTGTTCTCCTACGCCGACAGCTTCGGCAACGCCGTCTACCACTTCGACGTCCCCCAGCCGCACGACAAGCTGACCATCATCGCGCGCTCGGCGGTCGAGACCGAGCCGACCGGGGAGCGACCCGAGCAGCTGGACATGGGCGAATGGGACCGCCTGCGGAGCGAGTTCGTCCGCGGCGAATGCTTCGATTTCCTGAGGCCGCACGGATTCGTCCAGACGACCGACGCGCTGCGGACCTTCATCAACGAGCACGACCTGGACGCCCTCAAGCGCAAGGATCCGCTGACCGCGGTCCGCGCCCTGTCGGAAGCGATCTATCGCGCGTTCGAGTACCAGCCTGGCGTGACCGACGCCGACAGCCCGATCGACCTGGCGCTGAGCGCGGGGCGCGGGGTTTGTCAGGACTTCGCCCACATCATGTTGGCGGTATGCCGCGCGTGGGGCATCCCCGCGCGTTACATCTCCGGCTACCTGTTTACCGACCGCGACGCCGGTGACCGCTCCGATCCCGACGCCACCCACGCCTGGGTCGAGGTCTTCCTGCCCAGCTTGCGCTGGGTCGGCCTGGACCCGACCAACAACATGATGACCTGCGAGCGGCACGTGGCCGTGGCGGTCGGCCGCGACTATGCCGACGTCACCCCGTCACGCGGGGTCTACAAGGGCGACGCCGAGAGCCAGCTGGCCGTGGGCGTCACCGTGCGCCGAGCCCGCGCCGCCTTGGCCGAGCCAGAATTCCTGCGCATGGCCCGTCCCAGCTTCGCCGGCGGCCGCCGTCGTCCCGACGCCGCCTTGAAGCAAGAGCTGCATCAGCAGCAGCAGCAGCAGCAGCAGCAATAGATCTACTGCAGGATCTCCGGAGGCAGCGTCGCGGCGAACCGCCGCGCGATGTCCAACGCCCCAGCCGCGCCGCCGGCCCGGGGGCCGATGCGCTCGGTCTGCAGGAACTGCACGCCGGCTTCGCTGCCCGAACGCCAGACCACATGGGCCAGGTGCACCCGACGGCCGCCGGCGTCGACGAAGACGAACTTGTCCGGCGGCGCGGCGATGCCGGCCGTCGACAGCCGAGCGCCGCGTTCGGCGACGTCCAGCAGCGAACACTTCCACGAGCGCGGATCATCCACGATGTAGATCTTGCGCGCCGCCGGCATCCGAGGATGCGAGCGACGCTCCGCGCCCGAAGGCTCGACCATGGACATAGGCCTCTAGAACTCCCGCCGAGTCGGAACCGATTTTAGCGCAAGCGAAGGGGGTTCGCCCCAACGCCAAGCGCTGTTCGTCCGGAACCGGTTTAACGGACAGAAGCTTAGGCGGCGTAAACGTGAGCCTTACGAGCGGCGATCTTCACCGTGCCCTGGAAACGAGCGGCCTCGGCGCGGGAGGCGCTGATCTCGATGTGGCGTCCGTCGGCGGCGGTGGCGTTGACGGTGGTCAAGGCCCCCTGCACGTGGGCGCGGTTGATCCGCACCTCGAACCCGCCATCGTCCAGCACGAAATCGTGCGGCCGGACATAGGCCGTCGCCGAACCCTCGCGGACGTCCGAGGCCGGCAAGCCCAGGATCCCGGCGCTGAACCGGCCGCCGCTGACCTGGCCCTCGAAGCAGTTGGCTTCGCCGACGAAGCCGCAGACGAAGGCCGTCTCGGGCTGATCATGAACCTGGTCGGGTGTGYCGATCTGCTCGATCTCGCCCTTGTTGAGGATGGCCACGCGATCGGCCAGTTCCAGGGCTTCTTCCTGATCGTGGGTCACGAAAATGGTGGTGACGCCGGTGGCGTCGTGCACCCGGCGCAGCTCACGGCGCAGCGATTTGCGGACCGTGGCGTCCAAGGCGCCGAACGGCTCGTCCAGCAGCAGCACGCTGGGCTGCACCGCCAGGGCCCGCGACAGGGCCACGCGCTGGCGTTGGCCGCCCGAGAGCTGCGAGGGGTAGCGCTTGCCCAGGCCGTCAAGCTCGACCAGCTTCAAGAGATCCTCGACCCGCTGGGCGATTTCGGCCTTGGACGGCTTGTCCTTGCCCTTCCGGACATCGAGGCCGAACGCGATGTTCTTGGCCACGGTCATGTGCTTGAACAGAGCGTATTGCTGGAACACGAAGCCCACGCGGCGCGCGGCGGCCGAGGCGAAGGTCACGTCCTCGCCGTCGAACAGCACCTGGCCAGCGTCAGGGAATTCCAGGCCGGCGATCGTGCGCAGCAGCGTCGTCTTGCCCGAGCCCGATGGGCCCAGCAGGGCCAGCAGCTCGCCGTCGGCGATCTCGAGGTCGACCTTGTTCAGCGCCGGATAGCGCCCGAACTTCTTTTCGACGGAGCGGATGGTGATGGTCATGGCCGTTTAGTCCGTTCAGTGTCCGCCGCGCCCGCGCATGCCGGGCGCGCCGACTTCGAGCGCCGTCTTCAGCACCAGGGTCACCACGGCCAGAAGGCACAGCAGGGCCGCGACGGCGAAGGCGCCGACGAAGTCGTACTCGTTGTAAAGGATCTCGACGTGCAGCGGCATGGTGTTGGTCAAGCCGCGGATGTGGCCGCTGACCACCGACACCGCGCCGAACTCGCCCATGGCGCGGGCGTTGCACAGCAGAACGCCGTACATCAGGCCCCAGCGCACGTTGGGGGCGGTCACCCGCCAGAAGGTGTAGAGGCCGGAGGCGCCCATCGAGACGGCCGCCTCTTCCTCACTGGTCCCCTGCTCCTGCATCAGCGGGATCAACTCGCGGGCCACGAACGGGAAGGTCACGAACACGGTGGCCAGCACGATGCCGGGCACGGCGAAGATGACCTTGATGTCGTTGTCGACCAGATATTCGCCGAACCACCCCTGCAGACCGAAGATCAGCACGTAGATCAGGCCAGCCACCACGGGCGACACCGAGAACGGCAGGTCGATCAGCGTGATCAGCAGCGCCTTGCCCGGGAATTCGTACTTGGCGATCGCCCAGGCCGCGCAGAGGCCGAACACCGCGTTGAACGGCACGGCGATCGCGGCCGTGATCAGGGTCAGCTTCACGGCCGCCAGTGCGTCAGGGTTGTTGACGGCCTCGAGGGCCGGACCAAGCCCCTTGCGCAGGGCTTCGACGAACACGGCCGCCAGCGGCAGGATCAAGACCAGGGCCAGGAAGGCCATCACCACGCCGACGATCAGGACCTTGGCCCAGGTCGGATCATCGACGGCGCGGCGATGCCCTTTCATCGAATTCTGGACGGCAGCCATCAGTCGAACCTCCGCGCCCAGGCCTGGATGGCGTTGATGACCAGCAGCATCGTGAAGGAGACGGCCAGCATCACGACAGCGATCGTGGCGGCGCGGGCGTATTCGAACTGCTCCAGCTGGATGATGATCAGCAGCGGCGCGATCTCGGACTTATAGGGCATGTTGCCGGCAATGAAGATCACCGAACCGTACTCGCCCACCCCGCGCGCGAACGCCATGGCGAAGCCGGTCAGCCAGGCCGGAGCCAGAGCCGGCAACACGATCCGCAAGATGGTGTCGATGCGGTTGGCGCCCAGGCTAGCGGCGGCCTCCTCGACATCCTCGGCCGCGTCGCGCAGCACCGGCTCGATGGTGCGCACCACGAACGGCAGGCCAATGAAGATCAGGGCGATGGTGACGCCGACCGGGTTGTAGGCGGCCTTGATGCCGAGCGGCGTCAGGAACTGCCCGACCCAGCCGGTGGGCGCGTAGAGGGTCGCCAAGGCGATGCCGGCCACGGCGGTCGGCAGGGCGAACGGCAGATCGACCAGGGCGTTGACCACGGTCTTGCCCGGAAAGTCGTAGCGGACCAGGGCCCAGGCGGTCAGCACCCCGAACACCCCATTGATCACCGCCGCCACGAAGGCGGCGCCGAACGTCAGGCGATAGGCGGCCATCGAGCGCTGGGAAGTCGCCACGGCCCAGAAGTCGGCCGGCGATTGGTGGGCGGCCTTCAGGACCACGGCGCTCAGCGGGATGAGGACGATCAGCGACAGCACCGTCAGCGTCACGCCCATGGTCAGGCCGAAGCCCGGAATGGCCGAACGCCTACGGAAAAAGGGCCGCTTGCCCGTGGGCGGCGGCGCGGACGACCGGCGCACGGCGGTGTCGGCGGTCATCGTCTGATCGTCGTCCAGGGTCCGGGCTCGCCACATAGCTCAAGGCAAAGATGAACGCGCGAGACCGGATCGAGGTCCCGACGACGTCGTGGAAACTGAGCCGCTTAAATCTCTACCGGGGCAATGGGGCAAACGAGAAAAGGCGGATGGGGGTGGGAGAAAAACTGGCCGACCAACCGCGCGCCGCGCATATCCCTAGCGGTCGCATTTCCAGACGAAGTTGGTCGACTTCTCGGCCATGGTCGCCTCGCACGTCAGCGTAACGTTCTTTTCGCCGTTATAGCCAAGCTTTGAAACCTTGGCGAAGCCCGTCAGTTTGCGGCGTTCCGTCCTTACGAGTTGCACCTCGTGCACTTCCAGCCCCCGGGCCGACAGCTCGTTCGTGATCGTCTGTTTGACGCCAGCCACGCCCTCCTCGGTGAACTGCGGGCCGCATCCGGCCAGGCACAGGCACGCCAACAATATCATTCGTTTCAAGATCACCCCCGGGGAAACCAAGCTCGACGGACTCGAGCGACGTCGGCCCGGGAGCGCCGCGATCTTCTCTAGAAAGGCATGTGAATGGCAAGTAGCTCGGCCGACTGCCGCGACGGAGGGCGCAGCTCATGGTCAACGATACTTGGAGAATTGGTAGGCCGGGTGGGGTTCGAACCCACGACCATTCGATTAAAAGTCGAATGCTCTACCACTGAGCTACCGGCCCGCTCACGATCCGGCGGGGACCGGGGGAAGCGGCGCGGACCATAGTCGGGGGTCTTCCGCGTCGCAAGCATGGTTTCGCCGTTTTTCCGGTGGATGACGCCTAAGCTGTGGGCGGGTTAGGGTGAGTCATGCGTGGAACCTTGCTTTTGGCGGCCTTTTGCGGCCTGGGCCTGGCCGGAACGGCCCTGGCGCGGCAGCAGGAATCGCCGCCGCTGCTCGGCGCGACGCCTGCGAACGCGCCTCAGGATTCGCCCGTCCAGCCGATCGACCCGGGCCGAATCAGATCGACGTCCGAGGCCAACCGCGAAGGCATCACCGGCGCCATGCAGGCGCCGCTGCGCGACGTGAACATCGTCCGCACCAAGATCCCTCGCGTGCTGCTGGAGGCGATGGACGATCCCTATCAACGGCCAGCGAGGGCAAGTTGCGAGGCCCTGATCGCCCTGGTCCAACCATTGGACGTGGCTCTGGGCGAGGACATCGACCGCAATCCGCCGGGCGAGAACGAGGACCTGATGGACCGGGGCCGCAAGGCGGCCGGCGGCGCGGCCCTGGGCGCGGTGGCCAGCGCCGCGCAGGACATGATCCCGATGCGCGGCTGGGTCCGCAAGCTGACCGGGGCCGAGCGCCACGATCGCCTGGTGCAGAGCGCCATCGCCTCGGGCGCGGTGCGGCGGGCCTATCTGAAGGGCCTGGGCGAGGCGCGCGGCTGCAATCCACCGGCCACGCCCCAGCACAAGCCGCCAGCCGAACCGCCAGTCGTCGATCCCGGCATGCCGCCGCCGCGTGATCCCTATGGCCCGCGCAAGCCGCGCTTCCCGATCAACAAGCAGGAAGCGCCGACCGTGCCGCAAGGGCCTCGCTACTGAGGCAGGTGCCGGGCCGCGAAGTCGCGGCGGAACTGCTCGAAGCGCCCCTCGGCGATCGCCGCGCGCATGGCGGCCGTCAAGGCCTGGAAGAAGGCGATGT
The DNA here is from genome assembly GCF_056401555.1 of Caulobacter sp. P4_E5. Classification (NCBI taxonomy): domain Bacteria; kingdom Pseudomonadati; phylum Pseudomonadota; class Alphaproteobacteria; order Caulobacterales; family Caulobacteraceae; genus Caulobacter; species Caulobacter sp. P4_E5. The sequence goes on along the minus strand of NZ_JBFUJD010000001.1, from coordinate 56,401 downwards.
TGTGCCAGGACAGCAGCACCTGGCCCAGGATCTCCTCGGCCTTGAACAGGTGCCGCAGATAGGCCTTCGAATAGTCGCGGCTGGCCGGGCAGGCGCTGTCAGGGTCCAGCGGCGTGTCGTCCTCGGCGTACTTGGCGTTCTTCAGATTGATCGCCCCATCCCAGGTCCAGGCCTGGCCGTGGCGACCCGAGCGGGTGGGCAGCACGCAGTCGAACATGTCGACGCCACGCGCCACGGCTTCCACCAGGTCGATCGGCTTGCCGACGCCCATCAGGTAGCGCGGGCGATCCTCGGGCAGCAGGCCGGGCGCGTAGTCCAGAACCTCGCACATGGCCGCATGACCTTCGCCAACCGCGAGGCCGCCAATCGCGTAGCCGTCGAAGCCGATTTCGCGCAGCCGATCGGAGGACTCGCGACGCAGGTTTTCGAAGGTCGAGCCTTGCTGGATGCCGAACAGCACCTGACTGTCGCGGGTCCCGAAGGCGTTCTTCGAGCGCTGGGCCCAGCGCGCCGACAGCTCCATGCCCTTACGCGCCCTCGCCTCTTCGGCCGGCCAGGCCACGCACTCGTCCAGTTGCATGACGATGTCGCTGCCCAGCAGGTCGGCCTGGATCTCGATCGAGCGCTCGGGCGTCAGCACGTGCTTGGAGCCGTCGATGTGGCTGGAGAAGGTCACGGCCTCCTCGGACAGCTTGCTGATGCCCGACAGGCTCATGACCTGGAAGCCGCCGCTGTCGGTCAGGATCGGCTTGTCCCAGCGCATGAACCTGTGCAGCCCACCCAGGCGCTTCACCCGCTCAGCCGAGGGCCGCAGCATCAGGTGATAGGTATTGCCCAGAATGATGTCGGCGCCGGTGTCCTTAACCTGGTCGACGGTCAGGGCCTTGACGGTCGCGGCGGTGCCGACCGGCATGAAGGCGGGGGTGCGAATGTCGCCGCGTAGCGTCTTCAGGACGCCCGTGCGGGCCTTGCCGTCCGTGGCGTTGATCTCGAAGGGAAAGGCGGCCATCAGGAAGTCTCGTCTTTGAACAGCAGGCTGCCGTCCCCGTAGGAATAGAAGCGATAGCCCGTCGATATGGCGTGTTCGTAGGCCGCGCGCATCGTCGCCCGGCCGGCGAAGGCGCTGACCAACATGAACAGGGTCGACTTGGGCAGGTGGAAGTTGGTCATCAGCACGTCGGCGGCCCGGAAACGATAGCCGGGCGTAATGAAGATGGCGGTCTCGTCGGCGAACGGCCGCACGATTCCGTCCTCGCCCGTGGCGCTCTCCAGCAAGCGCAAGCTGGTGGTGCCGACACAGACGATCCGGCCGCCGGCGGCGCGGACGGCGTTCAGGGCGTCGGCGACCTCAGCGGTCACCTCGCCGAACTCGGCGTGCATCTTGTGTTCGGAGAGGTCGTCGGTCTTGACCGGCAGGAAGGTGCCCGCGCCCACGTGCAGGGTCACAAAGTGTAGCGACACGCCCTTGGCCTTCAGGCGCTCCAGCAGGTCGGGGGTGAAGTGCAGGCCGGCGGTCGGGGCGGCCACCGAGCCGTCCTCGCGGGCGTAGACGGTCTGATAGTCGGCGCGGTCGCGCTCGTCCTCGCCCCGCTTGGCGGCGATGTAGGGCGGCAGCGGCATGTCGCCATGGCGGGCGATGCCGATGTCGAGGTCGGGACCGGACAGGTCGAAGGCTAGCAGCACCTCGCCGCCCTCGTGCTTCTCAGCGACCGTGGCGTCCAGACGATCGAGTTCGCAAGCCCGGTCATCCCGTGATCCGAATACCACCCGATCGCCGACCTTCAACCGCTTGCCCGGGCGCATGAAGGCGCTCCAGCGGCTGGGCGAGACGCGCCGGTGCAAAGTAGCCTCGACCGCCACGGGCGTACCGTCAGCGCCGCCGGTCGTGCGGCCCTCGCGTAGGCCGGACAGGCGCGCGGGGATCACCCGGGTGTCGTTGAAGACCAGGGCGTCGCCAGGGCGCAGGAAGTCGGGAAGCTCGCGAACGACATGGTCGGCGAGCGCTTGCCCGGGACGCACCACCAGTAGGCGCGCGGCGTCGCGGGGCTCGGCCGGGCGCAAGGCGATGCGGTCCTCGGGGAGGTCGAAATCGAAGTCGGATAGGCGCATGGGCGGGCTTCAAGCGCACGATGGACCTGGAACGTCAAGACATACGCCGTCGCGCGAGCCCGGTGGACAACCTGGGCGGGACTATCACATGGTTCAGGATAACGAGATTCTTCGGGGGAAGACCGCCATGAAACGCCTGCTTATCCCGGCGCTCGCGCCGTTGCTGATGCTCGCCGCCTGCGAACAAAAGGCTGCCGCGCCGGCCGCGCCCGCGAAACCCGCCGAAGAGCGGACCGTGGCCACTTCGATCACTCCGCCGGGCGCGGACGCGCCAGCCGCCAACTTCCAGCACGATCCTAAGCTTGACCTGACTGGCTTCTATTTCACCGAGACGCCGGTCCAGCAGGGCAATTGGAAGCTGACGGCGCTCAGCATCGGCGGCCCGTCGGACTTCGCGGCTTGGGAAGGGGGCAAGCGCGCCGAGCACTACGGCCCGATTTTCCTCACCTTCGAGGATGTCACCAGTCCGAGCGCCGAGAACGAGCTGGGCCAGGTCAACCATACCGTTGAACTGCGCCTGATGCCGAACAGCTATCGGGTCGACAGCCACGAGATCCTCTATCGCGCCAACGACCCACGTCTGGGCGAAGTGGTGCTATCCGGGACAATGGACGTCGCGAAACTGAACGCCGCCAAGACCGCTGGGCCCAACGGCGGTGCGCAGATCGTTCTGACGGGCGGCCTGCAGGTCGGCGCTCAGCGGATCCGCAACATCAGCTTCTTCTATCATCCTGGCGAGTGATCCCTCTTTTCCGGCGTTGAGGCGTGCTATGGGCGGCTCATGCGCCTGATCGTCCAGCTTCTCAGCCTTCTCGTTCGCGGCACGGCCTTGATGCTGGGCCTGGTCGGGGCCGGCATGGCCATCGCCTGCCTGGGCGGGGCGTTCAGCGACCGTCTGGACGCCTTCACCCACGCCGCGCCGCTGTGGCTGGCCATGGGCGTCGGCGCGGTGGTGCTGGGCGGTCTGTTCGCGCGCGATGGCGAACGCTGGGTCATGGTCGGACTGGGTGCGACGACCCTGGCGGCCTGCGCGGTGCTGATGTTGCCCGAAGTGATCGCCGCCTGGCGCTTCAAGCCCGCGACCGTCGCGGCCAGCGACCTGAAGATCGTGCAGTTCAACGTCTGGCACGAGAACCGCACGCCGGAAAAGAGCCTCGACTGGATCCTGGCGCAGGACGCCGACGTCGTGGTCCTGGAGGAAGGCGGCGGCGAAGCGTTGGCGATCGTAAAGGCCTTGCGCGCCGCCTATCCATTCGGGTCTTGCGACAAGGGGGCCAACTGCGAAACCTGGATCTTCTCGCGCAAGAAGATGACCGCGCGCGGCGGCATCCAGCCGGATAAACCCTATCTCTCAGCGGCCTGGGCGACGCTGGCGGATCCGAGGGGACCGTTCACGGTCGTGGGCGTGCATTACACTTGGCCCATTCCCGCCGGACCTCAGCAGGCTCAGGGCCGCAAGCTGGCGCAGTTGGTCGGCAGGTTCGACGGCAAGAACACGATCCTGACCGGCGACTTCAACTCCACGCCGTGGTCGTTCACTTTGAAGCGTCAAGACAAGACTCTGGGTCTGAAACGCTGGACCCGCGCCCTGCCCTCGTGGCCGGCCGGCAAGTTCTCACGCGTGATGGCCGCTCCCTCCCCGTTCCTGCCGATCGACCACGTCTATGCGGGCGATGAGTGGCGCGCGGTGAAGATCGAGCGAGGTCCAGCCCTGGGCTCGGACCACCGTCCGGTGGTGGTAACTCTGCGGCGAACCCAGAAATAAAAAAGCCCCGGATCACTCCGGGGCCTTTCTGATCTTATCGTCGAGTCTTTAGGCGTCGGCGGCGATCTTGGCGCTGACGATCTTGCCCGGTTGACGCGGCGGCTCGCCCTTCGGCAGGGCGTCGACATTTTCCATGCCTTCGACCACCTGGCCCCATACGGTGTACTGACGGTCCAGGAAGGTGGCGTCGTCGAACACGATGAAGAACTGGCTGTTGGCCGAGTTGGGATCGGGCGTGCGCGCCATCGAGCAGACGCCGCGCACGTGCGGCTCGTCGCTGAACTCGGCCTTCAGGTCCGGCTTGTCCGAACCGCCGCGGCCGCTGCCCGAAGGATCGCCGCCCTGGGCCATGAAGCCCGGAATCACCCGGTGGAAGACGACGCCGTCGTAGAAGCCCTCGCGCACCAGTTCCTTGATCCGGGCGACGTGGCCCGGCGCCAGGTCGTGGCGAAGCTTGATCGTGACCGGGCCGGTCTCGAGGGTCAGGATCAGGGTGTTTTCGAGGTCGGCCGACATGGTCTTCCTTTAGGGTGCGGAATGATTGATCGCGCTTCTAGCGCGGATTACGCCCACCTGTGAACCAAGTCGCGTCCGAAAACGGGAAATGCTCAGCGAATCTCGACCGGCAGGTCGATATCGCACACCGAGAAGTCCGCGCCTTTCAAGGCCCGCAGGCGCTTGGTTTCGGCGGCGAACCAAGGCCCCCTCGGATCGACGACGCGAACCTTGGGACGTTCAGATTCCGGAATATCCGATAGAAGGCGAACCTTCTGCATCAAGTCCTGCGGCGTCAGGAMTGGCTCGCCGGTCTTGATGGCCCGCACGACGTCCAGGCCGCTGATCACGCGACCGAAGGCCGTGTAGCGCTTGTCCAGCGACGGATAAGGCTGGCGCATCAGGAAGAACTGGCTGTTGGCCGAGTTGTTGTCCTCGTCCCGCGCCATGCCGAGCACACCAGGGCAATAGGTTCCCCAGGCCGAAACCTTCTTGTCGCTGGTCATGTCGCTCCAGCTCCAGGCCTGGCTGACGACGGGCAGCGATTTTAGATAGCCGACCTCCAGACCAGCGGGCGCGGCCATCGGCACGAACCCCGTCTCGGCGGAGCGGCGGAACGTAAACTCGGCTTTCAGGTTAGGCTTTTCCGACCCGCCCTCGCCCGTATTGCTCGGATCACCGGTCTGGGCCATGAACTTGTCGATGACCCTGAAGAAGGTGCGGCCGTCATAGACGCCAGTCCGGGTCAGTTCCAGCAGGCGCGCCACGTGGTTCGGCGCGACCTCCGGGATCAGCTCGACCAGCACGCGGCCCTTGTTGGTGTCGATCACCATCATCGTCTCGGGCGCTGGCGTCCGCCAACCCTGCTCGGAAGGCTTGGCCGCAGCCGTCGCCGCGAACGCGGGAGCCGAAATCGCCGCCAGGCAGAGCCCAGCCAGAAGCGCGCGCGAGCGGATCATGTCACTTCACCTGCCGTCATTTCACCTGAACCGGGACGTCGACATCGCAGTTGGTAAAGCCGGCGCCCAGCTCCCCCTGACGCTTGGTCACCAGCGCCTTGAAGGCGGCCGAGCGGGTGTCCATGACCTGAACCGAGGGGCGCTTGTCGGCCGGCAGGTCGGCCAGCAGTTTAACGCTCAGCATCTTGTCCTGAGGATCAGGCACGGGCTCGCCGACCTTGATAGCGCGCGCCACGTCGACGCCCTGCAGTACGCGGCCGAAGGCGGTGTAGGTCTTGTCCAGCGAGGCGTTGGCCTGGCGCATGAAGAAGAACTGGCTGTTGGCGCTGTCGGGATCGCCGGCGCGAGCCATGCCCAGCACGCCGGAGCAGAAGTTGCCCCAGGTCGCCACCTTGCGGTCGGCGGTCATCACCGCCAGGGCCGAGGGTTGGCTGGTCACCGGTAGGACGCCGACCCAGCCGGACTCGTTGGTTCCGGCCTTGAAGCTGGCGCCCAGCGGGGTATCCGCGCCGCGGCGGAAGGTGAACTCGGCGGTCAGGTTCGGCTGGTCCGAACCGCCGACGCCGGTGTTCTGAGGGTCGCCCGTCTGGGCCATGAAGTCGCTGATGACGCGGAAAAAGGTCAGGCCGTCGTAGAAGCCACTCTTGACCAGCCCCCGCACGCGCTCGACGTGGTTTGGCGCGGCCTGCGGATAGAGCTCGGCGATGATCCGGCCCTTGTTCGTTTCGACGACGATGACGTTGTTCGGGTCCGGCGTGCGCCAATCCGAGACGGTCTGGGCCGAGGCCGCCTGAACGGAGGCCGTCATAGCGGCGAGCGCCAGGGCGGCGGCGGTCGTGGCGAGCTTCATCGAATTCCCCGAACAAATAGGTCGGGGTCGGGCGTAGAACGCCACGGCCTCCCCGACAAGTGCGGCGATGTTGAAGCGCAGGATTTCGGCCGGATAACGGCGGCGGTTCGGGATGCGACTTCGAGAACGACGCCACATTGTAAACTTCAAACGTGGCGACACCTCTCCTTGGCCGGGAAAGGCAGCTGGACGGCCGCTGCGGGGATGCTGATGGGTGGGTTTGGAGAAAATATAGTTTTCACTCGCAATTCATTGATCGACGTGAGAGTATCCCTTATCGACTTGCGCTTTGGCTTCGGTTGCTCTCCACGCTTGATCTTCGGATTGAGTGCCGGGCCCACCAAGAACCTCTCCGACATTTTGATCTCACGCGCCGTTCGGTGCGCGCGAGCCTTCGTGATAAAAGAGATATTCCTATGAATACCGGCACCGTGAAGTGGTTCAATTCGACCAAGGGCTTCGGCTTCATCCAACCCGACAATGGCGGCCCGGACGTGTTCGTCCACATTTCGGCGGTTGAGCGTTCGACCCTGGGCTCGCTCCAAGAAGGTCAGAAGCTCAGCTACGAGCTGGAGCGCGATCAGCGCAGCGGCAAGATGTCGGCGGGCCAGCTCCAAGCCGCGTAAGACCAAGGCTAACGTCGGAGCCAGCGGCTCAGGACGTAGCTTAGGATAGGGGGCGGCGGGCCTGGCTCGCCGCCTTTTTTCACATTTCGAGGAAGGCGATGACCCCATCGACCATCGAGCGCGCCTATGCGCTCGCCCGCTCCGGCAAGTACGCGACCGTGGCCCAGCTCCAACAGCGACTGAAGGAAGACGGCTGTCACGCCGTCGAAGCGCTTCTCGCGCCGCGTTCCATCAAGAGCCATCTGGAGGCCATCTGCGCGGCGTCCTCGAGGGCATTGCTCGTTCAGGGCTGAACGACGCGCTCACCCGCGACCATAGAGGCGAGGCGAACGGACGGAGAGCGCTCGGCGCCTGTCCGCCGCCGACGCCGAGATAGCGGGATGCGCGATACGCCGCGCGAAGCGCGAAAGTTAGAGTCCTAAGCGGAGAAGAGCCCTCGGGCGAAAATCATGACCGTTCAGAACGATCTCGACCTCCCTCACCTCATCGCCGATCTTCAAGCCCGGTCGATCATCCACCACCACATCATCATGCAGCTGGTGCGTCGCGAAGCGGCGGCCTCCGGGGACACGCGCAAGTATCTTTCGGATCTCACGGACGATCTGACGAGGATCACCGACGAAACCCTCCCGCTCGACGACACGCGCGCCGCGGCGATGAGCATGCGTGACTATCTCGATGACTTCCTCGTCAGGGCCGGGACCTGAACCTGGTCGGCGCTCAGCGGGTCTCCTGGCCAGCCTGATCCGAGAGCGTCACGAGCCGCTCAGCCCCGCTTCACCTTGACCAGCAACTGCTCGGCCACGCCGGCCGGCACGAACTTGGAAATGTCGCCGCCCAAGGCGGCGATCTCCTTGACCAGACGCGAGGCGATCGCCTGGTGTCGCGGATCGGCCATCAGGAAGACGGTCTCGATCTCACGATCCAGTTGCTGGTTCATCGCCGTCATCTGGAATTCGTATTCGAAGTCGGCCACGGCTCGCAGGCCGCGCACGATCATCTGGGCGTTCACGTCCCGCGCGAAGTGCATCAGCAGGCTCTCGAACGGCCTGACCTCGATCTGCGCGATGTTGGTCAGGTGCGCCGTCTCGCGCTCCAGGATGGCCACCCGCTCGTCCAGCGAGAACAACGGCCCTTTGCCGATGTTCACCGCCACCCCGATCACCAGCTTGTCGACCAGCTTCACGGCCCGCCCGATGATGTCGAGGTGGCCATTGGTGACAGGATCAAAAGTCCCCGGATAAAGCCCGACCCGCATGCAACCCCCTGCTCTAAGGTTCGAGGGTTACAGGGTCTCTTCCGCCCCGCTGTCCTCGCCCTGGTTATCGTCCCCGCCGGAATCGGCGAGTCGCTCGACGCTGACGACATGCTCGTCCTGCGCAGTGCGGAAGATGGTTACGCCTTGAGTATTCCGCGCCGCAACACGAATTTGCGAAACCGGCACCCGGATCAGCTGCCCCTGGTCCGTCACCAGAAGGATCTGGTCGCTTTCGTCGATCGGGAACGAGCCCACCAGACGACCACCGCGCTTGCTGAGATCCTGAGCGGCGAGCCCTTGACCGCCACGGCCCGTGCGGCGGAAATCATAGGCGCTGGTGCGCTTGCCGAAGCCTTCCGACGACACGGTCAGCAGGATTTCCTCCGCCGCGCCCAGTTCGGCGATGCGTTCCGGCGTCAGAGTGGTTTCGTCGCCGTCTTCCTCGCCCTCCTCCGCCGCCACTGGGGCGTCATCACCCTCCTCGCCGACCGCGCGCAGCATGGCGCGCTGGTGCTTGAGATAGGCAGCGCGTTCGGCCGGGGTGGCGTCGACGCTGCGCAGCACGGCCATCGAGATGACCTGATCCTCGCCCGCCAGCCTCACACCCCGCACGCCGGTCGAATCGCGGCTTGCGAACACGCGAACCTCGTCGACCGAGAAGCGGATGCAGCGGCCCGCCGCCGTGGTCAGCAGCACGTCCTGGTCGGCATTGCAGACGGCAACGCCGACGATCCCGTCGCGCCCCCCAAGTTCATTGGGATCCAGCTTCATGGCGATCTTGCCGTTGCGGCGGACGTCGACGAAGTCGCTAAGCTTGTTGCGACGCACGCTGCCCGAGCGGGTGGCGAACATCACGTCCAGGCCGCTCCAGGTGGCCTCATCCTCTGGCAGGGCCAGGATCGAGGTGATGGTCTCGCCCGGCTCGATCGGCAGCAGATTGACGAACGCCTTGCCGCGCGAATTGGCGACGCCCTGCGGCAGGCGCCACACCTTCATCTTGTAGACCTTGCCGCCCGAGGTGAAGAACAGCAGTGGGGCGTGAGTCGAGGCCGAGAACACGCGGGTGACGGCGTCCTCGGTCTTGGTCGCCATGCCCGACTTGCCCTTACCGCCCCGATGCTGGGTGCGGTAGGCGGCCAGCGGCGTGCGCTTGACGTAGCCGCTCATGGTGACGGTGATCACCATGTCCTCGCGGACAATCAGGTCCTCGTCTTCCATGTCCGCGTCGCCGTCCACGATCTGGCAACGGCGCGGAATGGCGAACTTCTCGCGGACCTCGACTAGCTCTTCGCGGACCACGGCCATGATGTTGGAGCGGTCGGACAGCAGCTCGAGGTAGCCGCGGATGGCCTCGGCCAAAGCGGTGGCCTCGTTGCCGATTTCGTCGCGGCCCAGGCCGGTCAGACGCGACAGAGTCAGGGCCAGAATGGCGCGGGCCTGCTCGTCGGTCAGGCGGATCAGGCCGCCGTCTTCCTTGAGGGTGCGCGGGTCGGCGATCAGCTCGACCAGCGGCAGCATGTCGCCGGCCGGCCAGGACTTGGCCACCAGGCGTTCGCGGGCCTCGGTCGGATCCTTGGACGAGCGGATGATGTGGATGAACTCGTCGATATTGGCGACGGCGATGGTCAGGCCGACCAGCACGTGGCCGCGGTCACGAGCCTTGCCCAGCTCGAACTTGGTCCGCCGGACGACGACTTCCTCGCGGAAGTCGATGAACAGCTTGACCAGCTGGTGCAGACCCATCTGCTCGGGACGACCGCGGTTCAGGGCCAGCATGTTGACGCCGAACGAGCTCTGCAGCGCCGTGAAGCGGTAGAGCTGGTTCAAGATCACTTCGCCCGAGGCGTCGCGCTTCAACTCGACCACGATGCGCATGCCGTCGCGGTTGGACTCGTCGCGGATGTCGGCGATGCCCTCGATCCGCTTCTCGCGGACCAGCTCGGCGATGTGCTCGACCAGGTTGGCCTTGTTCACCTGATACGGGATTTCGGTGATGATGATGGCTTCGCGGCCGGCCCGGATTTCGTCGACGCTGGCCACGCCGCGCATGATGACCGAGCCACGGCCCGTCAGCAGCGCCTGGCGCGGGCCGGCGCGGCCGATGATCTCGCCACCGGTCGGGAAGTCGGGGCCGGGCACTATATCCAGGAGTTGGTCGGTGGTGACATTCGGGTCATCGATCACCAGCAGGCAGGCGTCGATGATTTCGCCGAGATTGTGCGGCGGGATGTTGGTGGCCATGCCGACGGCGATGCCGCCCGCGCCGTTGACCAGCAGGTTCGGGATCCGCGCCGGCAGAACGGTCGGTTCCTGCTCCTTGCCGTCGTAGTTGTCGGCGAAGTCGACCGTGTTCTTGTCGAGGTCAGCTAGCAACGACATGGCCGGCGGGGCCATGCGGCATTCCGTGTAGCGCATGGCCGCGGGCATATCGCCGTCGACCGAGCCGAAGTTGCCTTGGCCGTCGATCAGGACAAGCCCCATCGAGAACGACTGGGTCATCCGGACCAGGGTGAAGTAGATCGAGGCGTCGCCGTGCGGGTGGTACTTACCCATCACGTCACCGACCACGCGGGCCGACTTCACGTATGGACGCTCCGGCGTCTGGCCCTGCTCGTGCATCGAGAACAGCACCCGCCGGTGCACGGGTTTCAGACCGTCGCGCGCGTCCGGCAGGGCGCGGCTGACGATCACGCTCATCGCGTAGTCGAGATAGGAACGGCGGAGTTCGTCCTCGATATTAATCGGGGCTACATCCCCGCGAGAACCGTCGGCGGGGATCGTGGTGTGTTCGTCGCTCAAGGGAATTTTTCGCCGTCAGAATCGGACACGGAACAGTCTGAAACTGTTAGCATTGGGACGTGGAAGGCGCCACCTTTCCGGCCGCTTCATCCCCTGCTGTTGGCTTGAATCCGAAGGAAAAACGCATGATCCGCCTCCCCGCCGCGACCGCGCTTAGCCTCGCCGCCCTGATCGCCGCCTCGCCCGCCCTGGCCCAGACCTCCGCGACCGCCGTGGTGAAGACCGGCGACGGCAAGGACGCCGGCGTGGTGACGCTGACCGAGGCCCCGCACGGCGTGCTGCTGAAACTGGAACTGAAGGGCCTGACGCCCGGCTGGCATGCGACCCACTTCCACGAAAAGGGCGACTGCGGCGCGCCGGACTTCAAGTCGGCCGGCGCCCACGTTCACACGGCGGCCACCACGGTCCATGGCCTACTGAACCCGGCCTCGAACGACAGCGGCGATCTGCCGAACGTGTTCGCGGGCGCCGACGGCGCGGCCACGGCCGAGGCCTATTCGACCCTGGTGTCGTTGAAGGGCGCCGGCGGCCGCCCCGCCCTGCTGGACGCCGACGGCTCGGCGATCGTCGTCCACGCCAGCCCCGACGACCACAAGAGCCAGCCGATCGGCGGCGCCGGCGCCCGAGCCGCCTGCGGCGTGATCAAATAGCCTAGACGGTTTCGGCCAAGGCCGCCTCGGCCTTGGCCCTTTTCTCGGTCAGGGCGACCAGGGCCACGCCGACCATGGTCGCCGCGCCGCCGATCAGGAGCTGGGTCGATAGCTTGTCACCCAGGAACAGCACCCCGATCGTGCAGGAGACCAGCGGGGTGAGCAGGAAATACGGCGTCACGCGCCCGGCCTCGCGCCGCTGGACCAGCCAGAAAAGCAGGGCGCTGGCCCCGATCGTCGAGACCACCCCGGCGAACACCACGCAGGCCCAGGCGATCGGCGGCGCGGCCTGGACCCTGGCGACGACGTTCTTCTCGAAGGCGAAGGACATCGCCATCAGGGTGGGCGCAGCCATCAAGGCCGTGATCGCCTGCACCTTGAGCGGCTTGGCGCCTGGCGTCATGCGCACCAGGACGGTAGCCAGGGCCCAGCAGGCGCTGGCGGCCACCACCAGGACGATGGCGGGCAGATCGCCGGCGGTGTGCGGGTCCAGGCTCATCCAGGCCACGCCGACGAAGGCGACCACCAGGCCCAGTACGGCCGGGATCCGCATGGTTTCGCCGATCAGCCGCCAGGCGAACAGCGCCGTGAGCGGGATCCATAGCTGGCTGGCCACCACCAGCGGGCTCAGCGACTTGCCCATGCCGAACGCCACATAGATCAGGCCGAAGTGGATGGGACCGGTCAGAACGACGATCGCCGCCAGCTTCTTCGGTTCGGGGAACGGCGGACGGATGAACGGGAACAGGAAAACCAGCGCCGCCAGGAAGCGCAGCCCGCCGACCGTCATCGCCGGCAGATAGTGGGTCGCCACCTTGGCGGCGGCGTTGTTGATCCCCCAGGTCAGGATGATCGCCAGGATGGCGAGATATTCCAGGACCGTGAGCGGAGACGACTTGGAGGACATGGCCGTGCTTGGACCAGACCCGGCCCCTCGGGTCAATCGACGCCGACCACCTTGCGGACAGCGGCTGTCAGCAGATCGAGATCGGTGTCCGGCGTCGTGAAAGCCGGGGTCAGATAGACGACCTTGCCCATCGGCCGGATCCAGGCGCCTAGCTCGGCGAAACGGGCGCAGAAGTCGCTCACCGGCACGGGCCCGTCGAACTCCACGACCCCGATCGCGCCCAGGCTCCGCACGTCGACCACGCCCTTCCCCGCCCGGCACGGTTCCAATCCGCCGGACAGCGCCGCCGAGACCCGCGCCACGTTCGCAGCCCACGTTCCGTCCTCGAACAGGTCCAGCGAGGCATTGGCAGCTGCGCAGGCCAGCGGGTTGGCCATGTAGGTGGGGCCGTGCATCAAGGCCGCGCCCGGGTCGTCGGACCAGAAGGCTTCGAACACCTTGCGCGACGCCACCGCCGCCGACAGCGGCAGGGTCCCGCCGGTAAGGGCCTTGGACAGGGTGACGATGTCGGGCTCGATCCCCGCCGCCTGCATGGCGAACAGCGTGCCGGTGCGGCCAAGGCCCGTGAAGATCTCGTCGAAGATCAGCAGCACGCCGTGCTTGTCGGCCAGGCGGCGCAGGGTTCGGAGCACCTCAGGCGGATGAAGGATCATGCCGCCCGCGCCTTGGACCAGGGGCTCGACCAGGATCGCCGCGATCTCATGGCCCCTCTGGGCCAGCAGGGCGTCCAGCGTGGCTTCGCTCTCTGCGCCTCGCGGCAGATCGGCGATCACTTGGTCGGGCATGACTCCGGCGAACAGGCTGTGCATGCCCTCCTCCGGGTCACAGACCGTCATCGTCGCCAGCGTGTCGCCATGATAGCCGCCCCGGAACGCCAGGAACTTGCTCCGCCCTCGAACCCCGCGATTGATCTGGAACTGCAGCGCCATCTTCATGGCGATCTCAACCGAGACCGAGCCGCTCTCGGCGAAGAAGACATGGTTCAGCTCGCCCGGCAGCATCTTCGCCAGACGCGCCGCTAGCCGATAGGCCGGCTCGTGCGCCAGGCCGCCGAACATCACGTGCGGCATCCGCTCGATCTGCTCGCGCAGAGCGCCCGCGATGTGGGGATGGTTGTAACCGTGGCAGGCCGTCCACCACGAGGCCAGGCCATCCACCAGCTCACGCCCGTCCGCCAGCACCAGGCGCGAGCCCCGGGTCGCCATCACCGGCAGCGGCGGTCGCGCGGTCTTCATCTGGCAGTAGGGCCGCCAGACGTGCGGGGCGCCGGCGGTCAGCCAGTTCAAATCAGTCATGACTGTTTCCGTTTGCGGACTCGGGGCGCATTGCCTATGCCCGCCGCCCAGCGGCCGCAAAGGGAAACGACATGCAAAGCCTCGACGCCTTCGCCGGCGAGAAGCTGGCGGCCCTGGACGCCAAGAGCCTGCTGCGCCGCCTCAAGCCCACCCGCCGCCACGACGGGGCCGTGGTCGAGCGCGACGGTAGGCGGCTGATTTCGTTCTCATGCAATGACTATCTGGGCCTCTCGCAGCATCCCGCCGTCCGCGCGGCCGCGGCCGAAGCGGCGCTGAACTATGGCGCGGGCGCGGCGGCCTCGCGGCTGGTCACCGGCGACTACCCGCTGCTGAGCGATCTGGAAAAGCGCCTGGCGCGCCTGAAAGGGACCGAGGCGGCCTGCGTGTTCGGCTCCGGCTATCTGGCCAATACGGGGGCGATCCCAACCTTGGTCGGGCCTGGCGACGCGATTTTCGTCGACGCCCTGGCCCATGCCTGCATTTGGGCCGGCGCGCAGCTGTCGGGCGCCAAGATCATCAAGTTCGGCCATAACGATGTCGCCGACCTGGAACGGCTGCTGTACGCCGAGCGTCCCCTCGTCCGCCGCGCCCTGGTCGCGACCGACGGCGTCTTCTCGATGGACGGCGACATCGCCCCGCTGGACGTGCTGTCGAACCTCTGCGCGCGCCACGACGCCTGGCTGCTCAGTGACGACGCCCACGGCGTTGGAGTACTGGCCGAGGGCCGTGGTTCCGGCGCCCTGTTCCAGGACGCCGACATCCCGCTGCAGATGGGCACGCTCTCCAAAGCGCTGGGCTCGTACGGCGGCTACCTGTGCGGCTCCCAGGCGGTCGTCGACTTGCTGAAGACCCGCGCCCGGACCCTGGTCTACGCCACCGGCCTGCCGCCCGCCTCGGCGGCCGCCGCCTTGGCGTCGCTAGACATCATCGAAGCTCAGCCGGCGTTGACCGCCCAGCCGGTAGCGAAGGCCCGCCTGTTTACCCGGCGCCTTGGCCTGCCGGATGCGGTCAGCCCGATCGTGCCGGTGGTGCTGGGAAGCGCCGACGCCGCCCTCGCCGCCTCGACCGCGCTGGAGGCGCAAGGCTTCTTGGTCGTGGCCATCCGCCCGCCGACCGTGCCCGAGGGCACGGCCCGCCTGCGCGTGGCCTTCAGCGCCGCCCATGACGACGCCGACGTGATCCGCCTGGCCGACGCGATCGCCAGCCTGCGCAGGATCGCCGCGTGACGGCGCTGTTCGTTGCTGGAACCGGCACGGACCTGGGCAAGACCCACGTCGCCTGCGCCCTGCTCCGGGCCGCTCGGGCGCGGGGCGCGACGGTGGACGCTTTCAAACCCGTGGTCAGCGGCTTCGATCCAAACGCGCCGGAGACCAGCGACCCCGCTCGCCTCGCCGCCGCCCTAGGCCGACCGCACGATTGGGCCAGGGTTTCGCCCCGCCGCTATCGCGCGCCGCTGGCGCCGAACCTCGCCGCGCGGCTGGAAGGCGAGACCTTGCTGATGGCCGATCTCGTCGCCGATTGCCAAACCTGGCTGGCTGGCCGCGAGGTCGATTTCGCCCTGATCGAAGGCGCGGGTGGGGTGATGTCGCCGATGACCGACGACGCCACCAATCTCGACCTGATGGCGGCCCTCGGCTTGCCGGTCCTGCTGGTCGCCGGCAGCTATCTCGGCACGGCCAGCCACCTGCTGACCGCGCTGGAGGTAGTTCGAGCGCGCGGTCTGCTGGTCGCCGCGATCATCGTCAGCGAGAGCCTCGACGCGCCCGACTTGGGTCAGACCGCCGAGATGCTGCGGGCATTCGAGCGAACCGCGCCGATCATCGTGGCGGCGCGGGATACGGACTGGGACGCGAGCGAACTGGCGGAACTGTTGCTCGGCTGAAGCGCCCTGCCCGCCCTACTTCTCCAGCCGCGCCACCAAGCTGGACGTGTCCCAGCGACTGCCGCCCATGGCCTGGATCTCGGCGTAGAACTGGTCGATCAGGGCCGTGCTCTCGAGCTTGGCTCCGTTGCGACTCGCCTCTTCCAGGGCGATCCCGAGATCCTTGCGCATCCAGTCGACCGCGAAGCCGAACTCGAACTCGCCGCGCGCCATGGTCGGCCAGCGATTTTCCATCTGCCACGACTGGGCCGAGCCCTTGGAGATGGCGGCCAGGACGTCGTCGGTCGGCAGGCCGGCGCGCTTGGCGAAGTGCAGCGCCTCGGCCACGCCTTGGACCACGCCGGCGATGGCGATCTGGTTGCACATCTTGGTCAGCTGGCCTGCGCCGACCTCGCCCATGCGGCGGACGGCCTTGGCGTAGACCTCGATCACTGGAAGGACGCGGTCGTAGGCGACCTGTTCGCCGCCTGCCATGATGGTCAACTGGCCGTTCTCGGCGCCAGCCTGGCCGCCAGACACCGGGGCGTCGACGAAGAACCGCCCACCCTGGGCCACCAACTGCGCCATCTCGCGGGCGACCGTGGCCGAGGTGGTGGTGTGGTCGACGATCACCGCGCCTTCCGCCAGGGCCGGCAGCGCCTGCGCCACGACGTCGCGGACGTCGTTGTCATTGCCCACGCAGAGCAGAACGACGTCCACGCCGGCCACGGCCTCAGCGATGGTCTCGAAGGCTTGCCCACCATGCTTTTCGGCCCAGCGCCGGGCCTTTTCCGGGCTGCGGTTATAGACGGCGACCTCGTGGCCAGCGGCCTTCAGGTGGCCCGCCATCGGAAAGCCCATCACGCCCAAGCCGATAAACGCCGTCTTCATGCCGCTGCTCCACAAAACAGGATGTGGGATTACGCGTCCCTCGCGGTCTTCGGCAACCCCATCTTAACGTCCTTTGGGCAGGTTGCGACCTTACGGTTAAGCAGGCTTAAGCACGATGGCGGTCAACAGCGAACAGCCGATCATCATTAAGAAGATCAAGAAGGGCGGCGGTGGTGGACACCACGGCGGCGCCTGGAAGGTCGCCTATGCCGACTTCGTGACCGCGATGATGGCCTTCTTCCTGCTGATGTGGCTGTTGAACACGACCAGCCCGGAGCAGAAGCAAGGCATCGCCGACTATTTCGCGCCCGCTTCGATCTCTTCGACCACCAGCGGATCGGGCGGCATCCTGGGCGGCACGTCGCTGGGCGACGATGGCGCTAAGGCCGACGGCAAGATGTCGGTGATCCAACAAATGGCGCCGGAAGCTCCGGACAGCGTCAGCAAGGATGGTCAGAGCACCAACACCGCCAGCCTCGACTCGGCCAGCGAGCAGGCCCTGCGCGACGCCCTGGCCAAGAAGGAGCAGGACAGCTTCGCCTCGGCCGCTCAGTCGCTGCGCCAGTCCTTGCAGGACATGCCGGAACTGGCCGAGCTTTCGAAGCAGATCCTGATCGATCAGACCCCGGAAGGCCTGCGCATCCAGCTGGTCGATCAGGAAGGCCGGGCGATGTTCAAGGAAAACTCCAAGGAGCCGAACGACCGCGCTCGCATCCTGCTGCGCGCCGTCTCCAAGGTGATCACCCAGCTGCCGAACCGCGTGACCATCTCGGGCCACACCAGCGCCAACGCCTTCGGCAAGAAGCAGGACGGCGACTGGTCGCTGTCGGCCCAGCGCGCCGACGCCTCGCGCCAAGTCTTGCGCGGCGCCGGGGTCGACGACGACCGCATCTATCAGGTGTCCGGCAAGGCTAATTCCGAACCGCTCTACGCCGACGACCCCACCCTGGCGGGCAATCGCCGGATCTCGATCATCCTGTTGCGCGAAAAGCCCGTCCTGCCAGATGGCCTGTAACGGGGCAGCCTGTGACCGTTAGCCGCGCGGGCCCTCCGTTGAGCTTGCGCAACTGAACGGTATGCCCCCTAATCTCGTTCAGGGCAGACGATGAGCTGAAAGGGGCCAGGGCTAAAGTGACGCAGCATTTTCCGACGCGACAGCTTCGGTTCTTCCTGACGGCGCCCACGCCATGCCCGTACTTGCCCGGTCGCGAGGAACGGAAGGTGTTCGCCCACCTGCCGCTGTCCGACGGCCCCACAGTCAATGACAGCCTGACCCAGGTTGGCTTCCGCCGCTCCCAGAACATCGCCTATCGCCCGGCCTGCGAGACCTGCCGCGCCTGCCAGTCGGCCCGCGCGCCGGCCGCCGACTACGTGCTGTCGCGCTCGGAGCGGAAGGTCCTGAACCGCAACGACGACCTCGAACGGCATCTGGTGGAAGCCGAGGCCACGCTGGAGCAGTTCGAGCTGCTGCGGCGCTATCTGCTGGCCCGCCATGCCGACGGCGGCATGGCCGAGATGACTTGGCCCGACTACGTGGCCATGGTCGAAGACACCGCGGTCCGAACCCACCTGATCGAATACCGCCGCAAGTCGGAGGACCGCGGGCCCGGCGACCTGGTCGCCTGCGTGCTGGTCGACGTCCTCGCCGACGGCCTGTCGCTGGTCTACAGCTTCTACCAGCCCGATCAGGTCCGCCGCAGCCTCGGCTCGTTCATCATCCTGGATCACATCGTCCAGGCCCAGCAGGGCGGCCAACCCTATGTCTATCTCGGCTACTGGGTGCCAGGCAGCGAGAAGATGGCCTACAAGGCCCGCTTCTCGCCGCTGGAGATCCTCAAGCCCGGCGGCTGGTCGCTGATGTCGGCCCGCGAGCGTGGCGCCCGCCCGCCCAGCATGCGCGGCGGCGCCAAGGATCCTTGCGACCTACCGCTCAGCGACGCCGAACCGGCGGAGATCGAGGACTTGGACTAGCGCCGCGCTCACCGCGCGAAGCTGACGCCCCCGTCCACCGTCACCGCCGAACCCATCACGTAATCCCCCGCCCGCGAGGCCAGGTAGATGGCCGCGCCAGCCATGTCCTCGTCCTCGCCGATACGGCCCGCCGGGATCGCCTTGGCGACCGCGTCGGCATGGTCGCGGGCGACCTTGTTCATGTCCGAGGCGAATGCGCCAGGCGCGATGCAGCTGACGGCGATGTTGTCGGCGGCCAGGCGCAGGGCCATGCGCTTGGTCATGTGCAACAGGCCGGCCTTCGAGGCGCCGTAGGGATAGGTCTCGTCCTTGGTCACCGACTGGCCGTCGATCGAGGCGATGTTGATCACCTTGGCGACATGATCCTTCCCCGCCGCGCGCAGCTGGGCGATCAAGGCCTGGGTCAGGAAGAAGGGCGTCTTCATGTTGAGGTCGACGGTCTTGTCCCAGCCGACCTCGGGGAACTCGTCGAAGGTCGCGCCCCAGGCCGCGCCAGCGTTGTTGACCAGGATGTCGAGCTTGGCTTCGCGCTCCTTGATCCGGTCGGCCAGGCCCTGAATGCCTTCCATGGTCGAGATGTCACCTGGAAGGGAAATGCACTCGCCGAACTCCGACAAGGCCTCGGCGGCGGCGTCGCACGCGGCGGCCTTGCGGGCGGTGATGAAGACGCGCTTGGCGCCGTAGACGAGGAAGCCCTTGGCGATCATCGCGCCGATACCGCGCGAGCCGCCGGTCACGAGCGCGACGCGGCCTTCCAGCGAAAAGAGGTTCTGCATGGTCGTATGTCCTCTAGAAGCCGCGCGCGGCGGCCAGGGCGCCGAGGCGTCCGGTGATGTCGTGGAACTGGGCGACGGTCTCGTCGATGATGTCTCGGGCCGTCTTGATCTCGTCGATCAGGCCGGCGGTCTGGCCGGCCAGCGCGGGCGCGGCCTCCATGTCGCCGCCGAAATAGACCTTCAGGATGTTCTTCAGCACGTCGGGCGGCATGACGCCGGCGTCGAAGATCTCCTTGGTGCGCTCGGACTTGAGCGCCCGGATGCAGGGGCTGGCCTTCTTGTTCAGAACCCAGGTGCCGGTCTCTTTCGCCCCCGTGATCGCGGCCTTGTAGTTGTCGTGCACCGGGCTCTCGGCCGAGCTGACGAAGCGGGTGCCCATCTGGATCGCCTCGGCCCCCAGGGCGAACGCCGCCGCCATGCCGCGCCCGTCGCAAATGCCGCCGGCCGCGATCAGGGGCACGTCCACCCTGGCCCGGATCGCCTGCAGTAGAACCAGGGTCGAGACCTCCTCGGGGTTCTTGAAGCCGCCGCCCTCAGCGCCCTCGACCACCAGGCCGTCCACGCCAGCCTCGACGCATTTGACCGCCGCGTCGAGCGTCGGCACGGCATGGTAGACGACGATGCCGGCGTCCTTCAGGGGCCCGACGAACTTGGCCGGGCTGCCCGCCGACGTGGTGACGAATTTCACGCCGCTCTCGCAGACGAAACGCAGCATGGCGTCGTCGCGCAGGAACAGGATCGGCAAGTTCACCCCGAACGGCAGGCCGCTGTCGGCCATCTTGGTGATCTCGGCCTTGCAGTTTTCGGTCTCGCCCGAAGACGTTTCGATTATCCCCAGGCCGCCCGCGCGTGACACCGCCGAAGCCAACGGATAGCGGGCGATCCAACCCATCGGGGCCTGGATGATCGGGTACTTCGCGCCCGTATGGGCCAGGACGCGGTTCATGGGATCAGCAACACCCGGCCGACGGCCTGACGACTCTCGATATAGGCGTGGGCGGCGGCGGCCTCGGAGAGCGGGAAGGTCTTGTCGATCACCACCTCCAGCTCGCCCTTGGCGGCCCGGTCAATCATGTCCTGGATCAGGTCGTGGACCCGGTCGGTCATGATCTCGGCCCCGAGGAACACGCCGGTCAGGGAGCGGTTGCCGCCCATCAGCGACGACACGTCGACCTTCATCGGCTCGCGCCCGGCGTTGCCGACCAGCGAAACCCGGCCACGATAGCCGAGCGCGCCGAGACTGCCCGCTAGCGTCGCGCCACCGACCGGATCGACGACAAGGTCGACGCCTTTTCCGCCGGTCAGCTTCATCACCTGCTCAACAAGGTCGTCGCGGCTGTAGTTGATCCCGTGGTCCATGCCGAACACCTTCAGGCGTTCCAGCCGCTCGTCGCTGGAGGCCGAAGCCAGCACGGTGGCGCCCGCTTGCTTGGCCAGCTGGATGGCGGCAATGCCCACCGCGCCCGCCCCGGCCTGAACCAGAACGGTCTCGCCGGCCTTCAACCGTCCCGCGCCGAACAGGCACTCGTGCGCCGTGCCGAACGGCACCGGAATGGCCGAGGCCTTTTGGATGTCGAAGCCGTCGGGGACCGGCCAGGCGTTGCGGGCCGGAACCGCGCGCAGCTCGGCGTGCGAGCCGAAGGCGTTCACGGTGACGACCCTTGTCCCGACCTTCAAGTGGCTGACCTCGGCCCCGATCTCGACGATCTCGCCGGCCGCCTGATAGCCGACGATGTGCGGGCTGTCGGCCATCTGACCGCCGCCGCGATTGAGCGTGTCGCCGCCCTCGATGCTGACCGCCGCAACGCGGATCACCACGCCCTGCGGATGGACCACCGGATCGGCAACATCCTCGTAGCGGAAGACGTCCGGCGCCCCGGTCTCGTAATAGACAGCGGCCTTCATGGCGTTTCTCCCTGTTATTCTTGTGGGCCTTAAAGGCTATTTCTTGGGATCGACGAGGGCGTCGTAGACGAGCTTGGCGCTGTCCTTGTCGATTTCCTTAATCGCAGGGTCGCCGTCCTTGTTGAGGACGTGGATCATGCCCAGGAAGAAGAGGTCGTTCTTGGGATCGATCCAGAACCAGGTGCCGGCCGCGCCGCCCCAGCTATAGGTCCCCTCGCCCTGCGGTCCCGCCTTGGCGCTGTCCAGCACCACCGCGAAGTCGAGGCCAAAACCCCTACCCCGCCCCGAGTTGAACGGCGGAACATCGGAATTCATGATCGCGTCGCTGAGCATGTTGGTCCGCATCAGCTTGACGGTTTCGGGCTTGAGGATGCGCTTGCCCTCCAGTTCGCCGCCGTTCAGCAACATCTGGGCGAAGCGGGCGTAGTCGGCGTTGGTCGACACCAGGCCGCCGCCGCCAGAGGCCAGCGCAGGTGGCTTGGAGATGTCCAGCACCATGAAGCCCTCGGCCGGGACCAACTTCTGGGCTTTCGGCGCCCAGACGTAGAGCGAGGCCAGGCGATTGGCCTTCTCGGTCGGGAGCCAAAAGCCGGTGTCGGTCATCTTCAAGGGCGTGAAGATGCGCTGCCGCATGAAGTCGCCCAGCGATTGGCCCGACAGCTTCTCGACGATCAAGCCCTGGATATCGACCGAGACGCTGTACTTCCACCGCGTTCCGGGCTGGGCCACCAGCGGCAGGGCGGCGATCTTCTGGACGAACTCCTGGCTCGATTTGGCGCCCAGCACGCCGGTCGAGACATAGGCCTTGTCGATCGGATTGTCCGGGATCAGGCCGTAGGCGAAACCGCCCGAATGGCTCATCAGCTCGCGCATGGTCGGCGGGCGATCGGCGGGGACGGTGTCGAACGAGCCGTCGGCGTTGACGCCTTTGAAAACCCGCAAGGACGCGAACTCGGGGATGTACTTGCTGACCGGGTCGTCCAGCTTCCACCTGCCCTCTTCGTAGAGGATCATCATAGCGACGCCCGTCACGGGCTTGGTCTGGGAGTAGATGCGGAAGACCGTGTCCTTGGTCATCGGCGGACCTTCAAAGCCCTTTTTGCCGTGGACCTCGTAGTTCACGACCTTGCCGTGACGGACCAGCATGGTGGTGACGCCCGGCAGATGACCGGTGTCGACCAGGCCCTGCATGTGGGCGTCCAGCTTCTTGAGACCCTCGGCAGAAAAGCCGGCGCTCTCCGGCGCGGCCGCGGTGATCGCCGCCTTGGGCTTGGCCAGGGCTACAGAAGAGCCGCCCCCGAGCAGCGTCGCGGCCAACGCCGCCGCGACCAGTTTGCGAAGCACCAACACGCCCTCCCGAACAAATGTTTGAGACGACCTTAGAGCGCGTATCCTTGTCTTGAAACCCGCTTTTTCAGCGAGCGCCGCATATCTGCGACCCCACGAAGGTTACAGCTTTTTCATGCATGGGCGGGTTGATCGAACAGCGTTCATGTATATTTCTTACTGCACAAGCGATTACGAAATACGGGAGAGCGCCGTCATGGCCACGATCGACAACCTGGTCACGATCTACCGCAATGTTCATCGCCTGCCGGCGAACTCGGATCTCCCCGCCAACGCCTGGAGTCAGCTGACCCTGATGGCGCAAGGCATCGATATCGCGCGCGGCGGCCAGTTGGCCGGCGACCTCTGGACCTATGCCGGCGCCGTGCGCTGGATCCAGGATAGCGCCAAGGCGACCACCGAGGTGGCGGTGATGTCCTATGGATTCCTGACCGACACCGCCCTTGGGACCGCGGGACTGGACTATCTGGTCTCGGCGACGGGTGGCAATCCGAACAATCTGAACAGCGCGTATTACGCGAGCTTCAGTCTCGAGAACCGCTACATTAATTTCGCGACGAACCTGATCAAGAATGGTGAAGGCCGTGACGCCTTCGTCGCCGCGTATGGCGAGAACGGCTCGCCCATCAACACCTTCCAAAAGACCTATCTGAAGCTATTCGGCGTCGAGAAGACGCTCGACGAGATCCTCGCCATTCTGAACGAGCCCGTGCCGGATGGTCATGGCGGAACCTACGCCCGCATCGCCTATTTCGAAGCGATTGGCGGCGACGGCTCCTTCGGCATCGGCACACGCGCGGCCATGGTCGGTTGGCTGATGGCCGAGGCGGTGAAAGCCGACAAGGGCCCCTATGTGGAGGCTATGCACGCCTATCTCGCCGACGTCGGCCTGGACGGCAAAGCGACAGCGTTGCCGGCCTTTCTCTCGACCTACGGCAAGGGCGGCGACCATGCCCCGGGCGGCGCCGCCGATCCGGGCCTGCCGGGCGAGACCGCGCGCTTCGCCCACGATTGGAATGTCGACGCCTTCAATCAGGAGCCCGACGACAACACCCACGTCCTGGCCAGCGACGGCAATGACGTGATCAAGCCGGCGATTGGCGACCAGGGCGGTCTCGACGCCAATCGTCATATCCGCACCGCCGCCGGCAACGACATCGTCGTCGTCGACAATGGCGTCATGCGTGGCCTCATCGACACTGGAACCGGCAATGACGTCATCTTCCTCGAGAAGCTGGACGGGCGTGTCATCACCGGCGCTGGCCACGACAAGATCGACATCGGTTCTTTCGCCGACCTGCATCTGACCAGCGGCAAAGCGACGAACATCGCCTTGATCGAGGATTTCCAGAAGGGTTTCGACCAGTTGGGCTTCGCCGGCGTGGTCGGACCAGGTGAGAAGAAGCAGATCGTCTTCATCGCCACAGCCACGTTCGACGACGCCCTGACAGCCTATGCCGGCCTGACCGCCGCCAATAGCAACACGGTCTTCGAGTGGAATGGCGACACCTACGTCTTCCACCAGAACGCCACGGCCGGCGTCGACGTTGGCGACGGCCTGATCAAGCTGGCCGGCGTCACCGGCGTGACGGTCGGCAAGGGAACCGACGCAGCCGACATCCTGTTCGCGGCCTAGAACTTCAGCCCTTCTAGGATCGTGACGGAGCTCCCCTCGCCAACGCGGGGGGAGCTTTTTCTTGGCGCTTTAACGCGCCGCCGTCTTGATGGGCGGCTTAGCCGGCTGCTGACCCGGGACCACCAGCGGCGGACGCTCCAGAGCCTGGTAGACCAGAGTGCGCGACTGGGCGTCCAGACCCGAACCGACCCCACCCAGGCGCTGGATCATGCCGACGAAGAACAGGTCATTGACCGGGTCGATCCAGAACCAGGTGCCGGCGCTGCCGCCCCAACTGACCGTGCCGGGTCCCACCGGCGCGCCCGAGGCGGCCGGGTCGACGGCTACGGCCATGTCKAGGCCATAACCCATGCCGGCGGCGAACGGGAATGGCTTGGGTCCCGGCTTCAGCACGCCCGCCGTGCCGTTGGTGGTGACCACGAAGCCGGATGGCAAATGGTTCTGGGTCATCAAGGCCACGGACTCAGGCCTGAGGATCCGTATGCCGGAAAGCTCGCCCTTGTTCAGGATCATCTGGGCGAAGCGGGCGAAGTCGCCGGCGGTCGAGACCAGCCCGCCGCCGCCCGAGGGCGCGGCCGGAAGCTTGCTGACATCGCGCCACGCCCCCTCGACGGCTGGGACCAGCTTGCCGGTCAGCGGATCGGCGTCGTAAAGCGCCGCCAGCCGTCCCAGCTTCTGTTCGGGCACGTAAAAGGCGGTGTCCTTCATGCCGAGCGGCGCAAAGATGTGCTCTTCCATGAACACCGGCAGGCTCTCGCCCGATAGTTTCTCGACGATATAGCCCTGGATGTCGGCGGCGACGCTGTAGCGCCACAGCTGCCCCGGCTCGGAGAACAACGGCAGGCCGGAAACCTTCTGCACCAAGTCGTTCAGCGACGCCGACTGCAGTACGCCGGCCCGGTAATAGGCTTGGTCGGCCGGGCTGTTAGGGTCATCGGCCAGGCCATAGGCGAAGCCGGCGGTATGGGTCATCAGCTCGCGCATGGTCGGCTGGCGCGAGATCGGGGCCAGAATCGGCTGGCCGGCCGCGTCGACGCCAGCGGCGATGCGCAGATCAGCGAACTCGGGTACGTACTTGCTGATCGGATCGTCCAGCTGCCAGAGACCCTGCTCGTAGAGGATCATCATGGCCACACCGGTGACCGGCTTGGTCTCGGACCGGATGCGGAAGATGGCGTCGAACGGCATCGGCTCGGCGCCGAGGGCGCGATGGCCAAAGGCCTTGGCGTGCACGATCCGGCCGTGCCGGGCCAGCAGGGTCACACCGCCGGCGATCTGGCCGTGGTCGACCATCACCTGCATATGCTCGTCCAGCCGTTTCAGGCGCTCGGCGCTGACGCCGGCGTCCTCGGGCTTGGCCCTGGGCAGGGCCAGAACGGGCGTGGCGGCGACGGCCGCGAAGCCAAAGACGCAGGCCAGCAGGCTCAGCGCGCGGCGACGCAGCCGTCCCGTCCTCATTTCGGTTTGAACCGCTTGCTGGTCGGGAAGCCCTTGGGCGCCAGCTTGCCGGCCCCGGCCCGACGGCCGGCCCATTCCTTCCACTCGGCCCACTCGCGGCGGCGGCCGGCGGTGTCGATCCAGAAGGCTCCGGCCTCGGCGTTGAACGACAGGCCATCGCGCAGGCCGCCTTCGCGGTAGGCCTGCAGCTTGACGCCCTTGCCGCGCGGCATCTCCGGCAGCTCTTCCAGCGGGAAGATCAGGATCTTGCCGTTGTCGCCGACCACTGCGAACTGGTCGCCGACGGCCTCCAGGCAGAAGGCCGCGCCAGCGGCGTCGACGTTCAGGACCTGCTTGCCGGCCTTGCGGTTGGCCAGGGCTTCTTCCTCGGGCATCAGGAAGCCATAACCCAGTTTCGAGGCCAGAATGCGTTTGCGGCCGGCCTTGAACGGGAAGACGTCGATAATCTTCACCTTGTCGTCCAGCTCGATCATCATCCGCACCGGCTCGCCATGGCCGCGCGCGCTGGGAAGCTTGTCGCAGCCCAGCGTGAAGAAGCGGCCGTCGCTGGAGAAGATCAGCAGCTTGTCGGTGGTCTCAGCCGGCACCAGGAAGCCCAGCTTGTCGCCTTCCTTGAACTTCAGCTCGGACGGATCTTCCACCTTGCCCTTGGCGGCGCGGATCCACCCGCGCTCGGACAGGATGATGGTGATCGGCTCGCGGACGATCAGCGCTTCGATCGCCGCGTCGGCGTCGACGACCGGGGCGTCTTCGAAGATCGAGCGCCCCTTCACGCCCGTCGGACGAGCCTTGTCCAGCGGATGCTTGATCTTCAGCAGCGAGGCTCGGACCTCCGACAGACCCACACCGACCAGCTTCCACTGCTTGGCGTCGCTGGCCAGCATGGCCAGGATGCCGTCGCGCTCTTCCACCAGTTCGGCGTGCTCGCGGCGGATCTCCATCTCTTCCAGCTTGGCCAGTTGGCGCAGCCGGGTGTTGAGGATGGCGTCGGCCTGGATCTCCGAAAGGGCAAAGGCCTCGATCAGCTTTTCCTTCGGCTTGTCCTCATAGCGGACGATCCGAATGACCTCGTCGAGGTTCAGATAGGCGACCAGCAGGCCGTCCAGGATATGCAGACGGGCTTCGATCTTCGCCAGGCGGTGACGGGCCCGGCGGGTCAGCACTTCGCGGCGGTGGGCCAGGAAGGCCATCAGGGCCTGCTTGATGCCCATGACGCCTGGCGTGCCGCGCGCGTCCAGCACGTTGATGTTGACCGGGAAGCGGCTTTCCAGCGCCGAGAGCTTGAACAGGCTCTCCATCAGCACTTCGGGCTCGACGTTCTTGGACTTCGGCTCGAGGACCAGGCGGATGTCCTCGGCGCTCTCGTCGCGGACGTCGCCCAGCAGCGCGGCCCTCTTGCTGTCGATCAGGTCGGCCAGCTGCTCGACCAGGTCCGACTTCTTGACCTGGTACGGGATCTCGGTGACCACGATCTGGTAGGTGCCGCGACCGGTGTCCTCCTTCTCCCACTTGGCGCGAATCCGCACGCCGCCGCGACCGGTCTCGTAGGTCTCCAGCAGCGAGGCGCGCGACTCGACGATCACGCCGCCGGTCGGGAAGTCCGGGCCCGGGACCTTTTCCAGGATCTCTTCGGTCGTCGTATCAGGATTGGCCAGCAGCAGATGGCAGGCGTCGATCAGCTCGGCGGCGTTGTGCGGCGGGATCGAGGTGGCCATGCCGACCGCGATGCCCGACGAGCCATTGGCCAGCAGGTTCGGGAAGCCCGACGGCAGGACCAACGGCTCCTCGTCCTGGCCGTCATAGGTCGGCTTGAAATCGACCGCGTCCTCGTCGATGCCGTCCAGCAGAAGCGTCGCCGCTTCCGTCATCTTGCACTCGGTGTAGCGCATGGCCGCGGCGCTATCGCCGTCGATATTGCCGAAGTTGCCCTGCCCCTCGACCAGCGGGATGCGCTGCGAGAATTCCTGGGCCAGGCGGACCAGGGCGTCGTAGATCGACTGGTCGCCGTGCGGGTGGAAGTTACCCATCACCTCGCCGACCACCTTGGCGCATTTGCGCGCCGCGGAGTCGGGGTTCAGGCGCATGTTGCTCATCGCGTACAGCACGCGACGGTGCACGGGCTTCAGGCCGTCGCGCACGTCGGGCAGCGCCCGCGAGCCGATGGTCGAGAGCGCATAGGCCAGGTACCGCCGCGACAGGGCTTCCGTCAGCGGTTCGTCGAGGATGCGATCGCCGTCGTCGGGACCGCCGGGAGGAAGGACAGGCTTGTTCATCGAGGGGATTCGTACTCCGGGTCACGACCCTAGCAGAAATCCCCCCGACGATTCGACCGGTTAGGCCTGAACGATCCCCGGTTTTCCGGCCTCCAGCGCCCATTTCGCGCGGGTCGACAGCTTGCCGTCGCGCCGGGTGACCGCGTCCAGCACCTTGAACTCGGTGACGAAGGTCTTGGGCGTCACGTCGCAGATCGCATAGCCGCGCTGGTTGTTGTTGAACTTCAGGATCGGATTGGCCGCCTGGATCTTCTTGAAGTCGTCGCGCTGGTCGACGCCGTCGCCGCCCGAGGTGATCGAGGTGATCACGAACTCCGAGGCGATCGGCGCGCCCTCGTGCTTGGCGCCGTCGACATAGAGCTCGCCGGCGAAGTTCTGGTGCTCGTCGCCGGTCAGGACGACGACGTTGCCGACCTTGGCGTCCTTGATCTTCTGGAGGAGACGGCCGCGCGGGATGCGGTAGCCGGCCCAGCTGTCCGGATTGACCACCACGCCGGGGCCCGGATCACGGTCCAGGTCCATCATCATGACCTGCTGGGCGATGACGTTCCAGGTCGCCTTGGATCCGGTCAGGCCGTCCATCAGCCACTTTTCCTGGACCTGGCCGACCACCTCGGCCTTGGGCGAGACGACGGCGTCGCACCAGGTCTGCTTGTCGTTGCACGGCTGGTCCGTGCGGAACTGGCGGGTGTCCAGCAGGTTGAGATTCAGGAGCTGGCCGTAGGCCGCGCGGCGATAGATCTGCAAGCTAGTCCCGACCGGGAAGCTCGACGCCCGCAGCGGCATGTTCTCGTAATAGGCCTGGACGGCGGCCTGGCGGCGCAGGTTGAAGATCTTCGGGTCAGTGCCGTCCTGATCGATGTCGCCGACCCAGTTGTTGTCGGTCTCGTGGTCGTCCCAGACCACGAACCAGGGCGCGGCGGCGTGGGCGGCCTGCAGGTCGGCGTCCATCTTGTACTGGGCGTAGCGGCGACGGTAGTCATCGAGGCTGTAGATCTCGCCGCCGAAGTGCTGGCGGACGTTCTCCACTGGGCCGCTGGACGTGTTCGAGACCCGCGCGCCGCGGCCTTCGTAGATGTAGTCGCCGTAGCAGAACACGAAGTCCGGATTGTCTTCGGCCAGCCGGCGATAGGCCGTGTAGTAGCCGCCTTCGTAGCTCTGGCAGCCGGCGACGGCGAACCGGACGCGATCCAAGGTCGCGCCCAAAGCGGGCGTCGTGCGAGCTCGCCCAGTCAGGCTGCGCTCCTTGCCGACGGTGAAGCGATACCAGTAGTCGCGGCCGGGCTGTAGGCCGGCGACCTCCACATGGACGGCGTGACCCAGCTCCGGCGGCGCAATCGTCGTCCCCTTGGCGACGATGTTGCGMATGTTGGGAGCGTCGGAGACTTCCCAATCGACCGCCACCGGGGCCATCGGCATGCCGTAGCCAATCTCGAACGGCTCGGGGGCCAGGCGGGTCCAGATCACGAAGCCGTCCGGCGATGGATCGCCCGAGGCCACGCCCAGCTGGAAGGGATAGGTCCTGAACACCGCCTGGGCCAGGGCCTTGCCGCTGTCCAGCGGGATCGACAGCGCGGTGACGGCGGAGGCGCCGAAGACGGTCAGCAGCCGGCGGCGGCTGAAGGCGTAACGGTCGAGGACGGACATGGCTGAACTCCGGCGGAACGGGAGTCCGCCGATAGCTCGGCTTTGTGACGGTTCTTAAAGCCGCCCGGCTTCGGTCAGGCGATCCAGCAGCCAGATCCGCGCCGGCGGCAACGGCTTGTTCAGCGGGCCGAACACGAACTGCTCGAGGAAGTGACCGGTGATGTCGAGCCCCGCCTTCACGTCGCCGTCGGCCAAGCCGCCTTGCGAGGACAGCATGAACGGCGGCAGCGGCAGCAGCTTGTCGTGATACGGCCGCCCAGCGTCGCGGCTCACGGCCCGGCCCGTGCGCGGACTGACATAGACGAGGTCGTCGAAGCTCCCCGTGGCCGCGCATTTGGAGAGGTCCAGACCAAAGCCCAGCTCCTGCAACAGGCCCGCCTCGTAGCGAACATAGACGGCCGGCCAGATGTCGGGAATCTCCAGAACCCGGATCAAGGCCTCCAGAGCGTGGAAGGCGCCAGGATGGGCTTCGCGCTCCGGCAGAGCCGCGGCCGCCACGGCGGCGGCGGCCGACAGGCCGGCCAGCGCCAAGCGGTCGTCGAACAGCGACGAAGGCCCCTCGCCCATCGGCTCCAGGGTGGCCGCGCCCATCTGCTCGGAGACCCGGGCGCGATAACGGGCGATGACCCGCGCGCCCGGTTGCAGGAAAGGCTTCATCCGCCGCGAGGCCGCGCCGGCCACGTGAGCGACGAACTTGCCGCGATCCTGGGTCAACAGCTCGACGATCGCGCCCGTCTCGCCATGCGAGCGGGCCGAGAGGACGTAGGCTTCGTCCTCCCACTCCATGCTCAAGCGGGCGTACCCCAGGCCACGACCTTCTCCAGCACGGGCTTCCAGTCGGCTTCGACCGGCAGGCCGATCACGTCGCGCAGGGTCGCTTCCAGCTCGCTCACCGACAGGTCGCGTAGCTCGACCACCGCGCCGGTGAGGTCGCGGTGGGTGAAGCGGTTGTTCTTCAGGGCGTAGCGCGCGGTCGGCGTCGTGCGCCCCACCGTCATGCTCCAGGTGAAGTGCGAGCTGGGGTGGGTGTAGGTGAAGTAGTTGGCCTGCTCGTAGTCGATCTCGGCCCAGCCGCCCTTCGAGACCTGGTACAGCGGCGCCCAGCGGCCCGAGAGATCGGCCTGGACCTGGCGCTCGGCCACACCGTTCGTCTCCGTGTCCACGATGCGGAACTTGCCGTTCGGCGTGTCCTGAACCGCATCGGAGAACAGGCGCAGCGGGGCTGTCAGCACGCAGCCGCCGAAGCCGGCGTCGACCAACCAGGTCTCGCCGTCCAGCTGCACGCCCAACACCTGATGCGAGCGCGGACGCGGCGGGGCGCCTTCGGGGACCATCCATTGAACACGGGCCATCAGGCCCTCGACCTGGAAGCCCAAGGTTTGCAGCACGCGCTTCAGCAGGCCGTTCTGTTCGTAGCAGTAGCCGCCCCGCCCGGCGCCGATCAGCTTGGCGTCGATGTCGGACGGCGCGAGGCTGATCCCACGGCCGAGCAGGACGTCCAGGTTCTCGAACGGAATGGCGTCCGGATGCTTCTGAGCGATGGCGCGCAGAGTCGCCATCGTGGGGTCCCGAGGGCCGTCGTAGCCGATGCGCTTGAAGTAGGCGTCCAGATCAACGACGGCCGCAGGAGCATCAAACATCGAAATCCAATCCGATATCGGAGAAGAGACCCCGCTCTTCGGCCCAGTTCTCCTTGACCTTCACGTGAAGGAACAGGTGGACCTTACGATCGAGGATCTCGCACAGCTCCTCACGTGAGGCTTGGCCGATCCATTTCAAGGTCTGGCCGCCCTTGCCGATCACGATGATGCGCTGGCCTTCGCGCTCGACCAGGATGGTCTGCTCAATCCGAACGCTGCCGTCCTTGCGCTCCTCGAAGGCCGTGGTCTCGACCATGGCGGCGTAGGGCAGCTCTTCGTGGACGCGCAGATAGACCTTCTCGCGGGTGATTTCGGCGGCGAGCAGGCGGGCCGGCAGGTCGGCGGTCTGGTCTTCCGGATAGAGCCAGGGCCCTTCCGGCATCATCGAGACCAGCTTGGCGGTCAGGTCCTCGACGCCCGCGCCGGTCGAGGCGCTGATCATGAAGACGTCCGTATAGGCGCCGGTGTCGAAGAAGTCCTTGGCGACCGACAGCAGGGTGTCACGCTTGACGCCGTCGATCTTGTTCAGCGCCAGGATGACCTGGCGATTGGCGGCCTTCAGGCCCTCGATGATGGTTTGAACGTCCTGGGCCGAGCGGTACTCGCCGGGCGTGGCCTTGTCGGCGCGGCTGGCCAGCTCGGCCTGGACGTCGACCAGGTGGACGGTGGCCTCGGCGTCTTCGGAACCGGCCCAGGCCGCGCGGACCATGGCGCGGTCCAGGCGGCGGCGCGGGCTGAAGATCCCGGGCGTGTCGACGAGCACGATCTGAGTGTCGCCCTCCATGGCGACGCCGCGCACGGGAAAGCGGGTGGTCTGGACCTTCTGGGTCACGATCGAGACCTTGGCCCCGACCATGCGGTTGACCAGGGTGGATTTGCCGGCGTTCGGCGCGCCGATGATCGCCGCGAAACCGGCGCGAGTTTGGGAGGTGGTGTCAGTCATTGCGCGTGCGTGTAGCACCGATGGGGGTTCGGGGGTAGCGAGGCGCAGCGCGGGCGGCATGGAGACAGGACGCGATTGCTCCGAGGCTCGACCATACCTATAGATTTCAACGAAAGGTGGAGTGCATGAGGCGCTCCCGTGTAGCGTAGAGTTCCATGGCGCCCATTATTTTCCGGCGAGCGGCCAGCCTGCTTCCCCCCGCCGTTCGACGCGCCGCCTCGGGAGCCTATCTCGATCTGGTCAGCCTTCCAGCGCGCATCACCAACCCCGATCGCCGGCAGGATCCGTGGCAGATGATCCACAATGTCGGCGGCGGCGATTTCGCGACCGCGGGCCGACATAACCTCGACCTCTTGAAGACGTACGCGGGATTGACGACGTCGAGCAGCATTCTGGACATCGGCTGCGGCACCGGCCGCATGGCGGCGCCGCTGGTGGACTTTCTCGATCCGGACGCCGGTTACGTCGGTTTCGACATTTCACGATCGGCGATCGAAACCTGCAACCGTCATATCGGCTCCAAGCGCGCTGACTTCAGGTTCGTCCACGTCGATGTCCGTAATCGCGAGTACCGCTCGTCCGGCGCCATCGAGGAGACCGAGCTCTCGTTTCCCGTCGCGGACAACCAGATCGACGTCGCCTTGGCCACTTCGGTGTTCAGCCACATGACGCTGGACTCGATCGGGCACTATCTGGCGGAGACGCACCGGGTGTTGAAGCCAGGCGGCCGGTTCATGTTCACCGCCTTCGCCCTCACCGACGAACGCGTGACCGACATCCAGGCGGGTCGAGCGGCCCTGGACTTCAAGCCCTGGCAGGGCGGATCGATGGTGATCGATCCCAAATCCCCGGAACGGGCGATCGCACACCGCCTCGAGGCCTTGGAGGCGGCGGTGAGCACCGCCGGCCTGCAGCTGCCCGACGGCGTGCGCTACGGCGGCTGGTTGCCGCCGACGGCCTATTCGGGGGGGCAGGACCTTTTCGTCGCCGTAAAGCCCGCCTCTCAGGCTTAGGGCCCTACTCCGCCCCTTCGCGCTCCAGCAACGCCTTGGCGGCGGCCTTCTCGGCCTCCTGGCGGGACTTGCCCTTGGCGATGGCGGGGTCGACGCCCTTCACGGCCACCTCGACGGTGAAGACCGGCGCGTGGTCGGGGCCGGCGCGGTCGAGCACGCGATAGGTCGGCAGCGGCCGGCCCTGGCCCTGCGCCCATTCCTGCAGCGCGGTCTTGGAATCGCGCGGACGCCCCTCGCCCGCCTTTTCGAACTCGTCGGCCCATAGCGCGAGAAACACGCGACGCGCCGTGTCGAGGCCGCCATCGTGATAGAGCGCGGCCATCAGGGCCTCGGTGGCGCCGGCCAGGATCGATTCCGTTTCGCGGCCGCCGATCTTGCTGGACGAGGCCGAGAGGCGCAGGGCCGGGCCCAGCTCGGCCGCCTTGGCGACACGGGCGCAGGTCTCGCGGCTGACCAGGGCGTTGAGGCGCGGCGCAAGCTCGCCTTCCTTGGCCTTGGGGAACCGCTGGGCCAGGGCCTCGGCGGCCAGCAGGCCGAGGACGCGGTCGCCGATGAACTCCAGCACCTCGTTGTCGCGGACCTTCTTGGCCCCGTCCCCGACGCTGGCGTGCGTCAGGGCGCGTTCCAGCAGCTCGCGGTCGTTGAACCGATGACCGATCCGGCGCTCCAGGTCGCCGACGGCGGCGACCCGTCTATCCATTGCTCTGGATCACTTCAGCACGTGGAAGAAGCGGCTGGGACGCGCGTTCAGGAACCACGTCCACGGCTTGAACAGGCTGGCCTCGGCATTCCACGACAGCAGGATGATCTGGGCGCGGCCGACCAGGTTCTCGGCGGGCACGAAGCCGACGCCGACCTCGTCGCCGATATATTGGTCCAGCTCGTAGTCCCACTTGCAGGCGCTCTCGCGGAACGGCGAGACGCCCGGATCGAAGCGGCTGTCGGCCGAGTTGTCGCGGTTGTCGCCCATGAAGAAGTAGCAACCGGCTGGCACGGTATAGACGCCGGTGTTGTCGCCGCGGCTGTCGGGGCCAAAGTCCTGGGTGTTGTACTGGCGGCCTTCCGGATTGGTCTCCTGGAAGCGCTGGACCTGCTGGGTGAAGCCGTAGCCGGTGTCGACCAAGGCCGGAGCTTGCTCCTTGCGCGGCAAGGCCTTGCCGTTGATGTAGACCTGACCGCCGCGAACCTGGACCTTGTCACCGGGCAGACCGATCAGGCGCTTGATGTAGTCCGTGCGGTTGTCGCGCGGCAGCTTGAACACGATGATATCGCCGCGCCGGGGAGCGTGACCCAAGATCCGGCCCTTGATGATCGGCGGGCTGAACGGGATCGAGTGTCGGCTCCAGCCGTAGCTGAACTTCGACACGATGATGTAGTCGCCCTGATACAGGTTCGGCTCCATCGAGGCCGACGGGATCGTGAAGGGCTGGAACAGCAGGACGCGCAGCACCAGGGCGATGCCCAGGGCGTAGGCGACGGTCTTGATGATCTCGATGAACTCGGCGACGACGCCCTTCTCTTCGGGCGGCGTGAGGTCGTCGGCGGCGTCGGTCATGCGGGCGCGGGGCTCTGTATTGGCTTGGTCGAGAGACCTTGTCTGGCCTTGCTAGACGGGCCGAGGGTCCGGAGCAAGTCGGAGCGAGGCCCTAGCTTGCGCTCATGGCCGGACAATGGCGCCGCTTTCGTCCGTGGCGGGTATGGCGGCGGGCAGCGCCTCGATGATCACGAAGGCCTGGGCGTAAGGGTGGTCGTCGGTCAGGGACAGGTGGATCACCGCCTCCATGCCTTCGGGGGTCATCGCCTTGAGGCGCTCCAGCGCGCCGCCGGTCAGGGCCATGGTCGGCTTGCCCGACGGCAGATTGACCACGCCCATGCCGGCCAGATGCACGCCACGCTTCAACCCGGTGCCCAGCGCCTTGGAACAGGCCTCCTTGGCCGCGAAACGCTTGGCGTAGCTGGACGCGCGGTCTGGCTTGCGCTCGGACCGCTTTCGCTCGATCTCGGTGAAGACCTTGTTGGTGAAACGGTGGCCGAACCGTTCGAGGGACTTCTCGATCCGGCGGATGTCGCACAGGTCCGAGCCGATCCCGACGATCACGCCGCGTTCTCCAGCCTGGCCGCGTCCATCAGAACGCGCATCCTTTGGATCGCCTGAGGCAACCCGACGAAGATCGCCTCGCCGATCAGAAAGTGGCCGATGTTCAGCTCGGCGATCTGCGGAATGGCGGCGATCGGCTTGACGGTGGCGTAGTCGATGCCGTGGCCGGCGTGGACCTCGAGGCCAAGATCGGCGGCCAAGGCCGCGCCGGCCTTCAGGCGTTTCAGGATCGCTTCGGCTCGCGCGGTCTCACCCGCCCTCGCAGCGTCGCAATAGGCGCCGGTGTGCAGCTCGACGACCTGGGCGCCGGCCGCGACCGAGGCGCGGATCTGGGCGGGGTCGGCCTCGATGAACAGCGAGACCCTGGCGCCGACGGTCCGCAGGCGCGCCGTGGCTTCGGTGATGCGGTTATGGCCCTTCACGACGTCGAGGCCGCCCTCGGTGGTGACCTCCTCGCGGCGCTCGGGCACCAGGCAGGCGGCGTGCGGCTTGGCGCCAAGCGCGATGCCGACCATCTCGTCGGTCACGGCCATCTCGAAGTTCAGCGGCTTGCCGCGCTTGTGGCAGAGGTCGGTCAGGACGGCGATGTCAGCGTCGCTGATATGGCGGCGATCCTCGCGCAGGTGAGCGGTGATGCCGTCGGCGCCGGCGGCCAGGGCCAGTTCGGCCGCACGTACGGGCTCGGGATAGGAGGAGCCGCGCGCGTTCCGGATCGTCGCCACGTGGTCGATGTTGACGCCCAGACGCAGCATGGCTCAGCCTTTCAGACGACGAGAACCCGGATCCTCGATCGGGATCGCGGCCAGCTCCGGCGGCAGGGCGTCGGCGGGATAGGCCGGCACTTCCAGGCTGCACAGCGAGATCAGCGGCACGCCGACATCGACCTTGCCGCCCGAGCGGTCGACGATGCAGGCCGCGGCCACGACGTCGCCGCCGGCGGCCTTGATCGCCTCGATGCACTCGCGCGACGACAGGCCGGTGGTGACGATGTCCTCGACCATCACGACCTTCTGCCCCGGCTCCAGGTGGAAGCCGCGGCGGAACTTGAAGCCGCCGCCCTCGCGCTCGACATAGATCGACGGCACGTTCAGGTGACGGGCGGTCTCGTAGCCGGGGATGATGCCGCCGACGGCAGGCGATACGGCCACGTCAACCTGACCGACCTGGGCGATGATCTTCTCAGCCAAGGCCTTGCAGAGCCGCTCGCAGCGCTCGGGGCGCATGAACACCAGGTTCTTCTGCAGGAAGACCGGGCTGTGCAGGCCGGAGGACAGCACGAAGTGGCCTTCGCGCAAGGCGCCGGCGGCGCGGAATTCGTCGAGGACGTCATCGTTGGTCATGAGCGCTGGATATAGAGCAGGAGCCTGAGTCTTCAAACGGCGGCTTGCCTCCAAAGGTCGTTTCGGGCTTTACCGCGCCCATGACCGGACAGATCCCCGAAACCACGCAAAGGCCTCGCGTCGGCTGCGGCGCGGCCATTCTCGACGACCAGGGTCGGCTGCTGCTGGTCAAGCGCGTCAAGAACCCCGAGGCGGATCACTGGGGCGTGCCCGGCGGCAAGCTTGACTGGGGCGAGGCGGCGCGGACCTGCGCCGAGCGCGAGATCGCCGAGGAGCTCGGGATCGTCATCCAGGCGGGTCGCGTCCTGGCGGTCACCGACATGGTCGCGCCGGACTATCACTGGGTAGCCATCACCTACGCCGTTGACGCCTTCTCCGGCGAGCCGTCGATCCAGGAAGATCACGCCCTGCACGAGTGGGGCTGGTTCGCATTGGACGCCCTGCCCTCGCCGCTGACGGCCTCGACGCAGGACGCCGTGGCCGCGTTGCAAGCGAGGCCCTAGGAGCCTCGGCGGCTCCGGCCCGTTTCCTGATCACTGGAAGTGAGAAGGAGGCCAGCAATGCCCCACCAGAATACGCAATCGTCCCACGCGACGGCTCAGAACAGCGTCACCGGCCAGACGCCCGGCAATGGTCGCGCCGCGGAAGAGCAGCGCTCGGTTCGACCGGAACCCCGCTCTTATGCGGCCCCCGACGTCGCCGACTCCACCCTGGCCGCGCCGGCGGCGGGCGAGATGGCCGACTACGCCGATGAGGGTGACGCCTTGGGCATGGACGATGTCCAGCAGGGCGGCAACCACACCCGCCGGCCGGTCCGCACCGAAGCGAAGGGGAGCCAGGGGCCAAAGACCCTCCGGGCGAACCGCAGGATGGTGAAGTCAGGGTCGCCGGACCAGGGAACCCATTAGGCGAACACCGCCTAGCCGCGCGTCCGGTCCACCGTTTCGACCGACGGGCAGGCCCGCAGGGCGGCCGAGATGTTGGTCAGGTGCTTGGCGTCGCGGACCTCGACATCGATATCGGTGTCGAAGAAATCGCTCTGCCGGTGGTGCATGCGCAGATTGACGATGTTGCCGCCGGCCTCGCCGATGATCGTGCAGACCTGGCCCAGCACGCCGGGCGCGTTCTGGATCGTGGCGTGCAGGCGGGTCAGCGAGATCGTCTGGCGCTCGGCTTCGGGCGTCCAGTTCAGGTCGCGCCACAGCTCCTCGCGGTCCTCGAACTCGGCCAGGCGCGGGCAGTCGATCGTGTGGACGTCCAGCCCCTCCCCGTCCTCGCGCAGGATGCCGACGATGCGATCGCCCGGCACGGGGCTGCAGCAGTGGGCGAAGTGCAGCGACACGCCCGGCGTCAGTCCGCCGCCGCGCACATACAGCGTCGCGCCCTTGCCGCCCTCGATCTTGCGGCGCGCCGTGGCGGCCTCGCGATCGGCGTCCTTCATGCCCGGATAGGCGGTCTCCAGCACCTGGCTAGGCGAGATGCGACCACGGCCGACGGCGTCATACAGCGCCTCGTCGGCGTCCAGGGCGAAGCGCTCGAGGATCGGCCGCAGCGACACGTCCTTCAGCTTCTTGCCGGCGCGTTCGAAGACCTGCTCCAGCAGCGCCTTGCCCAGGCGCAGGAACTCTTCCTTCTCGGCCTGGCGGATGTGGCGGCGGATGGCCGAGCGCGCTCGGCCCGTGACCGTCAGCGAACGCCAGTCCGGCGGCACCACCGGCTTGGAGCCGCGCACCACCTCGACCACGTCGCCATTGACCAGCACCGTACGCAACGGCTTCAGCTCGCCATTGACCTTCACGCCGATACAGGTGTCACCGACATCGGTGTGGACGGCATAGGCGAAGTCCAGCGGCATCGCGCCCCGCGGCAGGCTGACCAGCTTGCCCTTGGGGGTGAAGACGAACACCTGGTCGAGGAACATCTCGAGCTTGGCGTGTTCGACCAGTTCCTCGGAGTCGCCGCCGTGCTCCAGCACCTGGACCAGCTGGCGCAGGTTGGCCAGCGGGTCGCGGCCGCCGGCCGCCTCCATGCCTTCGAGATCCAGGCCGTAGGAGGCGTCCTTGTAGCGGAAGTGGGCGGCGACGCCCTCTTCGTTGACGCGGTCCATGGACTCGGTGCGGATCTGCATCTCGATGCGCATGCCGCGCGGCCCCACGACGGTGGTGTGCAGCGAACGGTAGTTGTTCCGCTTCGGCGTCGAGATGTAATCCTTGAAGCGGTCGGGGACACTGGACCAGGCCCGGTGCACGACGCCCAGGGCGCGATAGCAGTCCTCTTCGCTGTCGACGATCACGCGGAAGGCGTAGATGTCCGACATCTGCGAGAAGCCGATCGATTTGCGCTGCAGCTTGCGCCAGATCGAATAGGGCGACTTCTCGCGGCCGAAGACCCGGGCCGGCAGGTTGGAGGTCTCCAGACGGGCCGCGATCTCCTGGCTGACCATCGCCACCGCCCCGCCCTGCTCTTCGCGCAGCGAGTCCAGACGGCGCATGATCGCGTCGCGGGCCACGGGATTGGTGTGCTGGAAGGACAGCTCCTCCAGCTCGACGCAGATCCTGTGGCAGCCGATATTGCGGGCCAGCGGCGCGTAGATGTCGCGCGTCTCGCGGGCGATCCGCTCGCGCTTGGCCTGGTTTTTGATGAAGTGCAGCGTCCGCATGTTGTGCAGACGGTCGGCCAGCTTCACGAGCAGGACGCGGACGTCCTTGGAGATGGCCAGGATGAATTTGCGCAGGTTCTCGGCCTGGCGCATGTGCTCGGCCTGCAGCTCGAGCTTGCTGAGTTTGGTGACGCCTTCGACTAACTCGCCGATCTCGTCGCCAAACAGCTTGGCGATCTCTTCCTTGGTGACCGGGGTGTCCTCGATCACGTCGTGCAGCAGGGCCGTGACGATGGTCGCGGTGTCCAGCCGATACTCGGTGAGGATGCCCGCCACCTCGATCGGGTGGGCGTAGTAGGGGTCGCCGCTGGCGCGCGTCTGGCTGCCGTGCATCCGCATGGCGTAGACATAGGCGCGGTTCAGCAGCGCCTCGTCGGCGGTCGGGTCGTAGGCGTGAACCCGTTCGATCAGTTCGTATTGGCGGAGAAACTTGCGCGGTTTGACCGCGGGAGTCTCGACGGCGGGAGCCGGAGACGAAGACGCGCCCGATTCGACATCGGGCGCGCGTTCAGGCGTAGCGGTGTTTGGAGCCGCTTCTAGGATCAGAGGGTCTGCGCCTTCGGGGCTCAGTACCGCTCCTCCTGACCACCATCGCGGTCGCTCTGCAGCGCGCGAACCAGTTCCAGTTCGCTCATCTGCATGTGGCTCGGATCAGCCAGCAGGGCCAGGGTCTCGGCCTCTTCCTCGGCTTCGGTGTGCTCATCGACGCGCTGCAGCGTGCTGATGAGGTGTTCCTTCAGGGCCTCGTGGTCGATCACGTCGTCGGCGATCTCACGCAGGGCGACGACGGGGTTCTTGTCGTTGTCGCGATCGACCATCAGGGCCGCACCGGCTGAGATGCCGCGAGCGCGATGCGCCGACAGCAGGACCAGCGAGAAACGGTTCGGAACCTTCTCGACGCAATCTTCGACGGTGACGCGGGCCATGAGTTCCTCGGGCTGCCGATTAGCAAACGCAAAATAGGCTTCCGTGCGGCGACACGCAACGCCGCGCACGATGTTCCAGCTTTCGCGAGGGGGCGCTTATGCCTCCTTCGCGAGTCAAAGTCTAGAGTGACTCTGCTCCCCCGCGATGCGGGGGAGCTGTCGCGGAGCGACTGAGGGGGCTAGCTGGACGCGGGCCGAGATGGCCCCCTCCGGCCCTCTGGGCCACCTCCCCCGCATCTGCGGGGGAGGAGACAACCATCACCACACCTTCACCCGCTTCTCGGGCGCCAGGTACATGGAGTCTCCCGGCTCCACGTTGAAGGCCGAGTACCAGTCGTCGAGGTTCCGGACCGTGAAGGCGCGATACTGGTCAGGCGCGTGGCCGTCGGTGATCAGCTGCTGACGCAGAGCCGCCGGGCGCGAATAGCCCAGCCAGCTCTGGGCGTAGGCCAGGAAGAACCGCTGGTCGCCGGTCATGCCATCGATCACCGGCGCGGGCTTGCCGCCCAGCGAGGCGTGGTAGGCGTCCAGCGCCGCGCCGAGACCGGCGACGTCGGCGATATTCTCGCTCAGCGTCTGCTTGCCGTTCACCGCCAGATCAGGGAACGGCTTGTAGGTATCGAACTGATCGGCGAGCGACGCACCCGCCTTCTGGAAGTGGTCGAAGTCGGCCGGGGTCCACCAGTTGCGCAGACGACCTTCGCTGTCGAACTGCGCGCCCTGGTCGTCGAAGCTGTGGCTGATCTCGTGGCCGATCGTGGCGCCGGTCGCGCCGTAGTTGGCGGCCGCGTCGTTGTGCAGGTCGAAGTTCGGCGGCGCCAGGATGGCGGCCGGGAAGTTCAGGGCGTTCAGCATCGGCAGGTTCACGGCGTTGACCGTCTGCGGCGTCATCACCCATTCGCCGCGATCGACCGGCTTGCCCAGCTTGGCGAGGGCTGTGGCGTAGTCGAACGCTTCCGACCGCTGCACGTTGCCCAAGGCGTCGCCGCGCACCACCGCATAGCCCGAATAGTCGCGCCACTGGTCGGGATAGCCGACGCCGACCTTCAGCACCACCACCTTCTTGCGGGCCTCGGCCTTGGTGGTCGGGGCCATCCAGTCCAGGCCGTCGATGCGCTTCTCGAAAGCGACCTTCATGTTGTCGACCATGGCCGTGACCTGGGCCTTGGCCTCGGCCGAGAAGTACTTGTCGGCGTAGAGCTTGCCGACCGCCTCGCCCAGCACGGCATTGGTCGAACCCACGGCTCGCTTCCAGCGCGGCGACAGGGCCGGCGTGCCCTGCAGCGCCTGGCCGTAGAAGGCGAAACGCTCGTCGACGAACGCCTTGGACATCACGTTGCTGTAGTGGTCCAGCAGGTGGAAGGTCAGATAGTCCTTCCAGGTGTCCAGCAAGACGCCGGCCACCGCCTTGCCAAGGCCGGTGACCATGGTCGGGTGCCAGACGATGAAGCGCGGCTGGCTCGACAGCTTGGCGGCGGCGAAGAAGGCGGCCCAGTCCAGGCCGGGCGCCTTGGCCACGAAGTCGGCCGGGGTCCAGCTGTTGTTGGCCTTCTGCACGTCGGCGCTGTCGGCCCGGGTTCCCGAGACCTGGGCTAACTCAGTCTCCAGCGCCACGATCGCCTTGGCCTTGACGGCCGGGTCGGCCACGCCGCCCAGGGCCAGAATCTTCTCGACGTGGGCCAGGTACTTGGTCCGCGCCTCGACCATCGAGGCCTTGTCCGAGACGTAGTATTCGCGGTCGGGCATGCCCAGGCCGCCCTGCAGCAGGAACGGCGCGTACTTGCTGGTGTCGTCGAACGACGGCGAGACCCACAGGCCCAGCACGTTGTCGGTGTAGAAGTCGGTGGCGTTCAGGGCGTCGACGTCGGCGCGGATGTTGCCGCCCAGCACGGTCGCCAGCTGCTTCTTGTCCTTGATGGCGGCGATGCGGGCTAGGTCGGCCTTCAGCGGCGTCAGGCCCTTCGCCTCGATGGCCGCCTCGTCCATATAGCTGGCGTAGTAGTCGCCGACCTTCTTGCCGTCGCCGGCGCCCCCCTTGGCGGCGTCCTGGATCAGGTCGACGGTGCGCTTGCTGGCTTCTTCGGTCAT
Organism: Caulobacter sp. P4_E5; assembly: GCF_056401555.1. Lineage (NCBI taxonomy): Bacteria > Pseudomonadati > Pseudomonadota > Alphaproteobacteria > Caulobacterales > Caulobacteraceae > Caulobacter > Caulobacter sp. P4_E5. Next base: position 14,216 of record NZ_JBFUJD010000001.1, on the reverse strand, counting down.
CACTGCGCCGATGCCATAGCGGCTTCGGTCCGGGGGGATCGGGTGGGCCTTGATCCATGCGTTGTTGGCGTAGGTCCAGAAGTCGTCGCCCGGCTTGATCGTCTTGTCGATCGAGGCCAGGTCGACGCCGCTCTTGGTCTGAGCCAGGGCGGCGGGAACGGCGGTCAGCAGCGCGCAAGCGGCGGCGCAGGCGAGCAGCGAGCGGGTTAGTTTCATCGAACCAATCCTGGAAGCGGCCCAGGCAGGGGGTCGCCTGATGCGGAAGTTTGGCCGGACTATGGGCGCCGCTGGACCCGATCGGGGATTAAACTTTGGCAATGGAGCGCGCGTCGCGCCCCACCTTGGCGGTCGCGGCCAGACGGAACGCCGGCTCGCCGCTGACCGGATGGATCCAAGCCGAGGCCAGCTCGGCCAGCGGCCCCATCACGAACAGACGCTCATGAGCCCGCGGATGCGGCACCCAGACGTCGTCGTCCAGCACCGTCCGTCCATGCGCCACGAGGTCGAGATCCAGGGTGCGCGGCGCGTTGGCCTCCCCCCTCGCCCGCCCGAAGCGCTCCTCGACCCGATGCAGGGTCCGCAGCGTCTCGTGGGGCGAAAGGTCGGTCCGGACGATGGCCACGCCGTTCAAATAGTCGGGCCCGGACGGGTCGGGCCAGGCGGCGGAGGTCCACCAGGTCGACCGCGCGACCAGCGCCACCCCTTCGCCCGGCAGCGCGGCCAGGGCGGCTTCCAACAAGGCCTCGCGACTCGTATAGGCTCCGGCCAGATTGCATCCGAGCGCCACGATCACGGCCTCGTCCAAGTCATTTTGAGCGACCTGATTTTTCAAGGGATTACCGTGACCTTCTATCCGACCGACCGCATCGCCCTGTTCATAGACGGGGCCAATCTCTATTCCGCCGCCCGGGCGCTGGGCTTCGACATCGACTACCGCAAACTGCTCGACGAGTTCAAAAAGCGCGGCGTCCTGATCCGGGCTTATTATTACACCGCCATCGCCGAGAACGACGACTATTCGCCGATCCGGCCGCTGGTTGACTGGCTGGACTATAACGGCTTCACCCTGGTGACGAAGCCGGCCCGCGAGTTTACCGACAGCCAGGGCCGCAAGCGCTGGCGCGGCGACATGGACATCGAGATCGCCGTCGACATGCTGCAGATGGCCGAGACCGCCGACCACCTCGTCCTGTTCTCGGGCGACGGCGATTTCCGCGCCCTGGTCGAGGCCGTCCAGCGCAAGGGTCGCCGCGTCACCGTGGTCTCGACCATGAAGAGCCAGCCGCCGATGACCAGCGACGATCTGCGCCGCCAGGCCGACAACTTCGTCGACCTCTCGGACCTGAGCGGCATCATCGGCCGCCCGCAGCGGATCCAGCCGCGCCCGGCGCCGGACAGCCGCACCCCGGCCGAACACGAAGCCGACGACGAGTACTGAGATGAGCCAGACTTCCAACATCGCCGGCGAGGTCGTTCCCAATCCCGCCGAACCGCCGCGCGACTGCCCTCTGTGCCCGCGCCTGGTGGCCTATCGCCGCGAGAACCAAGCGCTGTATCCCGACTGGTTCAACGGCCCCGCCCCGTCGTTCGGCGACAGGGACGCGCGCCTGCTGGTGGTGGGCCTGGCTCCCGGCCGCAAGGGCGCCAACCGCACCGGCCGGCCGTTCACCGGCGACTACGCCGGGACCCTGCTCTACGAGACCCTGATCAAGTTCGGCTTCGCCACCGGCAAGTTCGAGGCGCGGCCCGACGACTCCCTGAAGCTGGTCGGCAGCGCCGTGACCAACGCCGTCCGCTGCGCCCCGCCCGGCAACAAGCCCGAGACCTCCGAGGAGAACAACTGCCGCCCGTTCCTGACGGCGCGGCTGGAGATGTTCCCCAACCTGAAGGCCATCGTCACCCTGGGCGATGTCTCCCGGCGCAACATGCTCAAGGCCCTGGGCCTGAAGGCCTCGGCCGGCATCCCCGGCCACGGCTCGGAATTCCAGGCCGGCCCCTATCGGATCTTCAACAGCTATCACTGCTCGCGGCTCAACACGAACACCGGCCGCCTGACGACGCCGATGTTCGAGGATCTGTTCGCGCGGGTGAAGGCATATCTGGACGAGACACCCTAGCGGGCCTTCATCCAGCCGGTATCGCCCAGCCAGTTGATCAGCAGGTTCGGCCAGCTCTTCAGCGAGGCCTGCTCCTTGCGCAGGCCCATGTTGAACGCGTGGCCGCCGGCCTGGAACAGGTGGAGCTCGACCGGAACCTTGGCGGCGCGAAACTTGGGCAGCAGATCCGCCAACGGCGCCGAGCAGCACTCGTCGTCGTTCGCGGCGATCATGAACGCGGGCGGCGTATCGGCCGGGACCTTGTCGGGAACGCCCAGCGGCCCGGGATAGACCAGCACCTGGAAGTCCGGCCGGGCGCTGACCTCGTCGATGGCGTCGGTCTTGGGGTCTTTCGCCCCGCCTTGGTAGATTTCCAGGTTCACCAGCTCGCCGCCGGCCGAAAAGCCCATCAGGCCGATCCGCTTGGGGTCGATGCCGAACTCGGCGGCATGGCCGCGCACGTAGCGAACCGCCCGCACGGCGTCCTGACGGGCATGGTCGATCGTGTACGGCGAGCCCTCCTCGCGGAACAGCCGGTACTTCACGACGAAGACCGCCACGCCCTTGGGGTTCATGACCTTGGCGACGTCGTCGCCTTCCGAATGGATCACTAGCAGCCGATGACCACCGCCCGGCAGCACAACCAGCGCCGCGCCGTTGGCGACGTCCTTCGGCGGCAGATAGGCCGTGATCGAGGGGTTGTTGACGCTCTTCAGCCAGTAGTCGGCCGCCTGCTCCGGGATGGCCTTGCGGCTCTCGAAGCCCGGCGCGCCATTGGGCCATAGCGGGATCTGTTGCTGAGCCAGAGCCAAACCTGGCGCCAGCAGGGCGACGACGAAGACTAGAGCCCTCACAGTTTCACCGTTCGACCTTCACGCGCGGCCCGATAGATGGCCTCGATGACCCGCAGGTCCTTCAGTCCTTCCTCGCCCGACACGATCGGCTCGCGACCCGTCAGGATGCACTCGGAGAGATGGTCCAGCTGAGCCGAGAATTGATTGGTCTTGGTCGGCGCGGGCTCGCGGGGCGCGGGCGGACCGCCCAGCTGGGTCCGCATCGACTGTCCTTGATAACTGGTCGCCGGATCGATCTCGACCCAGCCTTTCGGCCCTGTCACGCGGTAGCGGTTGCAGTTGGCGCTGTAGGCCGACACGCAGTTGGCCGTCGCGCCCGACGGGAACAGAAGCTGGAAGTTGATGATGTCCTCCACCTCCTTGAAGCGCGGATCCGAACGGTCGGTGGACTCCAGGGCGTTGACGGCCACGGGCTCTTCGCCAGTCAGGTAGCGGGTGGCGTTCAAACTGTAGATGCCGATGTCCATCAGGCTGCCGCCGCCGGCCAGGGCCTTGTTTAGCCGCCACTGCTTGGGATCGCCGATCGTGAAGCCGTGGTCGGTCACCACGGTGCGGACGGGACCCAGCGCGCCGTCGCGGATCAGCTTGATGGCCTCGATATTGTGGGCTTGAAAGCGGCTGCGATAGCCGATCATCAGCTTGCGGCCGGCGGCCTTGCAGGCGGCGATCATCGCTTGGCAATCGGCCGCCGTGGTCGCCATCGGCTTCTCGCACATCACGTGCTTGCCGGCCTTGGCCGCCCGCTCGGTGAAGGTCCGGTGCAGGCTGTTGGGCGTGATGATGTAGACGATATCGACGTCGGGATTGTCGGCGATCCGGTCGAAGGTCTCGTAGCTGTAGCGATGGCTTTCCGGGACCCCGTACTGCTCGCCGAAGGTCTTCAATTTCTCGGGCGTGCCGCTGACCAGGGCGACGAGGCGCGACTGCTCGCACTCGGCGAAGCGCGGCATGATGATCCGGGTGGCGTAATAGCCCAGGCCCAGGATCGCGTAGCCCAGCTTACGGCCTGGTTCGGCCGCGCGGACGCCGAGCGGCAGCGCGGTGACGCCAGCCGCGAGACCGGCCGCGAGGAAGGTTCTTTTGCTGATCGGGTCCATGATGTCCTCCTACCAAGCTGAGCTAGACGTCCTGGTGCGCACCCGCGCCAGGACGTGGTTGGATGTCAGGAACAGCGTCTTGCCGTCCTCGCCGAACGTGCAGTTGGCGGTCGGGAAGCCTGTTTCGATCACGCCCAGCAGCTTGCCCTCCGGCGTTAGGATCAGCACCCCGCCGGGCCCGGTGGCGAACAGCCGTCCCTTGGCGTCGACCCGCATGCCGTCCGGCAGACCCGGACCGCCGGCCTTCTGCAACTCGGTGGCGTCGAAGAACAGCTTGCGGCTGGTCGGCAGGCCATCGCTGCCCAGGTCGTAGGCCATGATCACCGGCCCTTTGGGATCCGAGACGGCGACATAGAGACGCTTTTCGTCCGGCGACAGCGCCAGGCCGTTCGGGAAGGTCAGCTTGTCATCGACCACCGCCACCTCGCCGTTCGGATGGCGCAGATAGACGCCGTTGAACGCCAGCTCCTTGATCGGCGAGGCGTCCAGCCCCTCCAAGCCGTAGGGCGGATCGGTGAAGTAGAGCGTGTCCTTCAGCGCGCCCCGCCGGGCGGCGATGACGTCGTTGGGACTGTTGAAGCGTTTGCCCTGGAAGCGGTCGACGATGACCGTCTTCTTCCTGGTGGCCAAGTCCAGCTTGGACACCGCTCGATTGCCGTGGTCGCAGACCAAGACCTCACCGGCCGAGTTCCGGGTCATGCCGTTGACGCCGGGTTCGCGGAAGTCCTTGGTCGGCGGGCCATCATAGCCGGACGGCTTGAGGAAGACGGTCTTCCCGTCCTTCTCGCTCCACCGGTAAATCGTGTTGCCCGGCACGTCCGAGAACAGCAGGTAGCCGCCGTCTCGAATCCAGACCGGCCCCTCGGACCAAGTCATGCCGTCGGCCAGCTGTTCGATCGCCGCGTCCGGCGCGATGATCTCGTCCAGTTCAGGAGACAGGCGACGGACGCGCCCGATGTGGGGATAGGCGGGAGTGGCGGCTTCCGCGGTCATCGATCGTCCTCCGGCGATCAGGGCGACGCCTGCGCTCAGCACGGCGCGTCGGGTGGTCATGGCGGATCTCCGCTTCTTGATTGGCCCAACCTGGTAAGGCTCGGCCCTAGAAATCATGACAGCGATGTCACCGCAACCATGGTGCGACTAAAGTCGCACACGCGGCACGGCGTCCAGCCAACGGGCATAGGCCGCCTCGCGCTCGTGTTCCTTCATCCCCGGCGTCAGCGTCTCGGCGGCGGGGCTGACTTCGGCGGCTTCCTCGACCGAGGCGTAGAGCCCCGCCCCCACTCCGGCGAACAGGGCCGCGCCCAGGGCCGTCATTTCCTGGTAGCTGGCCCGTCGCACCGGGACGCCCGTCAGGTCGGCCAAGCGCTGGGAGAACCAGGCGCTTTTCGACATGCCGCCGTCGATGCGCATCTGCGCGGCCTCGCCGAACGCCGAGGGCGCGTCGGCGCGCATCGCCTCGATCAGGTCGCGGCTCTGCAAGGCGCAGGAATCGAAGGTCGCCGCGGCGATCTCGGGCAAGCCAGCGTCGCGGGTCAGACCGAAGATCGCGCCGCGGGCGCCGGCGTCCCACCAAGGCGCGCCCAGGCCGGTGAAGGCTGGAACGACGACGACGCCATGGTCGGCCCTGGCCGCCCGCGCCAAGGCCTCGGCGGCGCGAGGACCGCCGGTGATCCCCAGCCCCTCGCCCAGCCATTGGATCGCGGCGCCGGCGACGAAGATCGAGCCTTCCAGGGCATAGGTCGTCCGCCCGTTCACGCGCGCCGCCACCGTGGTCAGCAGGCGCGAGCGCGAGATCGGGCGTTCCTCGCCGGTGTTGATCAACATGAAGCAACCGGTGCCGTAGGTGGCCTTCATCTGGCCTGGCGCCACGCACCCCTGCCCCATCAGCGCCGCCTGCTGGTCGCCGGCCACGCCCCGGATCGGGACCTCGCGTCCCAGGATCTTGGCCTCGGTCGCGCCGTAGTCGTCGACGCAATCCAGCACCTTGGGCAACAGGGCGCCCGGCACATTGAAGAGATCCAGCATCTCGGCGGACCAGGTCTGGGCGGCGATGTCGAACAGCAGGGTGCGCGAGGCGTTGGTGGCGTCGGTGGCGTGCACCGCCCCGCCGGTCAGCCGCCAGATCACCCAGCAATCCATGGTGCCGGCCAGCAGTTCGCCCGCCTCCGCCCGCGCCCGGGCGCCCGGGACCTTGTCGAGGATCCAGGCGATCTTGGCGCCCGAAAAGTACGGATCCAGCAGCAGGCCGGTGATCTCGGTGACGCGCGGCTCGTGACCCTCGGCCTTCAGTTTGGCGCAGACGTCGGCCGTCCGGCGGTCCTGCCAGACGATCGCGGGATGGATCGGCCGCCCGGTCGCGCGATCCCAGATCACCACCGTCTCGCGCTGGTTGGTGACACCGATCGCGGCGATATTGCCGATCCGACCCGAGGCCTCCACGGCTTCGCGCAGCACCGCCACGCAAGCCGCGTAGATTTCCTCGGCGTCGTGCTCGACCCAGCCGTCGGCCGGATAGCTCTGGCGCAACGGCCGCGAAGCCTCGGCCAGGGGTTGGCCGGCGCGGTCGAACAGGATGGCCCGGGTGCTGGTCGTGCCCTGGTCCAGGGCCAGGATCAGATCTTGGGTCACGTATCCTCCGCTCACGCTTGCGACATCTCGACGCGATCCAAGGCGTCCGCGTCCTTGCCCTGTTTAAGCATGTTTTCATTTGGGGCCGGCAAGGTCATCCTCATCGGGTCTTCCGGATTCGAGGAGGCTGGTCATCCAAGCCGTCGAAATCGCTTCGCTCATGAAGCTGGCCCGCAGTCGCGAGGCCGGAGATCGCGAACGGCTGCTCACCGGGATCATCGATCTGTGCGAGGCCGGCCAGGCCAGCGGCGAGCCGACTCATCCCGACATCCAGGCCCTGCTCAATTCCATCTTCATGACCCTGGTGGTCGAGGCCGAGCGCGACATCCGCCACCGGTTGTCCGAACGCCTCGCCGACGCCGAGTGGGCGCCTTCGGCCCTGATCAACATCATGGCGCTGGACGAGATCGAGATCGCCCGACCGATCATCGCCCGCAGCCCGGTGCTGCAGGATCACGACCTGATCCGCTTGCTGGTTCAGGCCACGCTCGAGCACCAGATCGAGATYGCCCGCCGTCCGAGGCTGCCGGCCCCGGTGGTCGAGGCGATCCTCAACCGCGACGAGCCGGCCGTGCTGACGGCCCTGGCTTCGAACGACACGGCCGAGATCTCGCCCGACGCCCTGGGCCGTCTGGTGGACCGCTCGCGCGAAATCGTCGCCCTGCGCTCGCCCCTGGCGCGCCACCCCAGACTTTCCAGCGAGTTGGCCGAGCAGCTCTATCTGCTGGTCGGCCGCACGCTTCGCGACGCCCTGACCACTCGCTTCAGCCTCGATCCGACCAAGATGCAAGCCGCGGTCACCGAAGCCCTGCGCGCGTCGCATCGCGGCGACTCCGACAGCGAGGTCGGCCCGGTCGAACTGGACGAGGACCGCGAGGAGATGGAGCGCTCTCTGATCGAGAAGCTCGACTCCGCCGGACAGCTGAGACCGGGCTATCTGCTGCGTGTGCTGCGCGAAGGCCGCCTGCAGCTGTTCGTCATGGCTTTGGCGCGTCTCGGCAAGTTCGAAGCCGCTCAGATCCGCCGCGCCATCGACAGCGCTCGTCCTGAACTGCTGGCCCTGGCCTGCTCGGCCGTGGGCATCGACCGCAGCGTGTTTCCGACCATCCTGGAGCACGTGCGCCAGCTGAATGGCGGCCGTCCGGGCGGCGGCGAAGAAGGCGTGCGGCGCGCCGCCAGCGCCTTTGGTCCGTTCACCCCGGACATCGCCGGCATGGCGTTCCGGCAGGCTGTCGGTTCGGCCTAAGCGGTCGTTTGACAAGCGGGCGGGCTTCCCGCCTTTTGGCCCCATGTACCAGCCGCAACCGTTCGTGACTCGCCTTTCCTTCAAGGCCAGCGACCGGCCCGAAGCCCAGGAAGCGCGCGAACGCCTGACGGCCCGCTATGGCGACGTCGGCGAGGAGAACGCCCAAACGATCGTCGCGCTCGGCGGCGACGGCTTCATGCTGGAGACCCTGCACGAGGCGATCGCTAGCCAGACGCCGATCTACGGCATGAACCGCGGCTCGGTCGGCTTCCTGATGAACGAGTACAGCGAGGACGGCCTGCTGGAGCGGATCAACGCCGCCGAACGGGCCGTCATTCATCCGCTGGCCATGGTCGCCATCGACTCGCGCCGGACCCAGCACCGAGCCCTGGCGATCAACGAGGTCTCGCTGCTGCGCCAGACCCGCCAGACCGCCAAGCTGCGCATCTCGATCGACGGCAAGGTGCGGATGGGCGAGCTGGTCTGCGACGGGGCCCTGCTGGCCACTCCGGCCGGCTCGACGGCGTACAATCTGTCCGCCCACGGGCCGATCATCCCGATCGACGGCCGGGTCCTGGCCCTGACCCCGATCAGCGCCTTCCGTCCCCGCCGCTGGCGCGGGGCCCTGCTGCCGCAATCGGCCCGGGTGACCTTCGAGATCCTGGAGGCCGACAAGCGCCCCGTCAGCGCCGTCGCCGACAATTTCGAGGTCCGCGACGTGATGGAAGTCCACATCTCCGAAGATCGCGGGACTTCGCTCGCCATGCTTTTCGACGCCGGTCGCAGTCTGGAAGAAAGAGTTCTGGCCGAACAGTTCTCCGCCTGATTTGCCCCCTGAGACGTTGGGTCGCAGAAACCCTGGTCTCATTCAATATTAACGCCTGCTATGTTAGCGGTTCCCAACTATCCGCCGCTGGGGAGGCGACCCGTGACGAATAAGACCACCGCTGAGGTGATCCAGGTGCCGAACATGCTCAAGCTCAAGGTTGGCGGGCGCGGCGGCATCGACATGGCCGCGATCGCCAAGGCCGAGGCCGCGCTGAAAAGCCTGTCCGGCAACTTCGCCCAGTGGCTCAATGACGAGATCGTCAAGCTGGAAGCCGCCCGCCAGGCCGTGCGCGCCGAAGGCCTGACCGCCCAGACCGTCGAGACCCTGTATCTGCGCGCCCATGACCTGAAGGGCCTGGGCGCCACCTACGAGTTCCCGCTGATCACCCGCTTGGCCGCCTCGCTGTGCAAGCTGATCGACGACCCGGACACCCGCCTTTCGGCGCCGATGTTCCTGGTCGACGCCCATATCGACGCGATCAAGGCCTGCGTCCGCGACGACATCAAGGTCGACACCCATCCCGTGGGCAAGGCGCTGATCACTGAGCTGGAAGCCCGGGTCGCCGACTATCTCGGTAGCGCCGCCTAAGCTTCAAGTAAGGCCGAACAGGCCCTTCAGGTACGGGTTCAGCATCCGGCCCTCCGGATCCAGCTCCTGGCGCACGGCCAGGAAGTCCTTCCAGCGCGGATAGATCGCCGCCAGCTGTCCGCCGTTCAGCGTGTGCAGCTTGCCCCAGTGCGGCCGGCCGTCGTAACGGCGGAAGATCGGCTCGATCAACTGATACAGGAAGCTGAAGTCGTCGCGGTAGTAGGCGTGCACCGCCACCGAGCCGCGCGGTCCGCCCTGGAACGGCGACAGCCAGGCGTCGTCGGGCGCGATGCGGCGCGCCTCGATCGGGAAGAAGACGTCCGGCCGCTCCGTCTCGATGACGCGAACGACCTCGGCCAGCGCCTTCAGCTGGTTCTCGACCGGCAGGTGGAACTCCATCTCGTTGAAGCGCACCGGCCGTTCGGTCGACAGCAGCTTCCAGCCTTCGTCGACGGCGGTCTCGGGCTTGGCGCTCGACAGCAGCGCCTTGGCGGCGGCCTTGCGCAGCAGCGTGGCGAAGCCTAGCAGGTTGCGCAAGCCGCGCAGGGCTTCGAGGAACTCGGTATCCTGGTCAGGTCCCCGCGCTTCGACGGGATCGTCGGTCTCGTCGTGGCTGATATTGGCCGCCAGCCCCGTGAAGGGCACGGCGTAGAATTCGAAGTTGCGGTGCTGGGCCCAGCGCTGCTCGGCCTTGGCCAGCGCTTCCTCGAACGGTTCCAGCCAGACGCGGCGGCGCAGGCGGCGATTGGCGCTGGTTCTCATCCGAACCTGGGTGATCACGCCCAGCGCGCCCAGCGAGACGCGGGCCGCCTGGAAGACTTCGGGGTTCGTGCTTGCGTCGGCGTCGATGACCTTGCCCGAGGGCGTGACCAGGCGCAGGCCGGTGACGTCGCCGTGCAGCGCCCGGATAGTCTGGCCCGTGCCGTGGGTGCCGGTGGCCAACGCCCCGCCCAGCGACTGCTTGTTGATGTCGGGGAGGTTCGGCAGCGCCCGTCCCTTTAGCGCCAGCAGCGGCCCCAGGGCGCCCAGCCGCGTGCCGGTGCGGATGATGGCCTCGTCGCCCTCCCAGCCGACGATCCCGGTCATGGCGTCCAGCGAGACCAGGGTCCCGTTCGTCGGGACCAGGGCGGTGAAGGAATGGCCGGCGCCCACCGGACGAACCGGGGCCTGGGCGACCTTGAGGATCGTGGCCAGTTCGCCCTCGTCCTTGGGGGCCAGGCGGGTGGCAGGATAGGCGTGCTGCACGCCCGACCAGTTGCGCCACAGGAGCTTGCCCTGCGGATCGACCGAGGCCGGCGACGACGGTTCGGGCTTGTCTCCGGTGGCGACGACGTAGGCCGCGCCCGCGCCGCCGGCGACCACCGCCGCTCCCGTCCCGCCCGCGATCAGCGCCCCGCGCCTGGAGATCATGCCGCCCCCTCTTACTTTTCTCTTGGAGCATGACGGGCGCCGAAACCGCTGACACTTTCGGCTGTCATGCTCTCTATTTCGCGGAGTCTTCGCGCCCCGCCATGAAGCGTATCAGGGCCTGGAAATCGGCGGAGGTGCAAGTCGCGCACTGGCCGGTGGCGGGCATGGCGTTGAAGCCCTGCACCGCGTGGTCCAGCAGCACGRCCTCGCCCTGCTTCCAGCGCGGATCCCAAGCGGCGCGGTCATGGACCAACGGCGCGCCCGTGCCGGGAATGGCGTGGCAAGCGTGGCACGAGGTCTCGTACAGCGCCGATAGGCGAGCGTCGGCCGGGCGCAGGGCCAGGGCCTGCTCGGGTGTCGGGGTCGGCGGCGGCTTGGCCCCGCAGGCGGCGAGGATCAAGGCGGACGCGGCGAGCGTCAACGCCGTTTTTCCCCCAGCCGCTTTCACTACGCGATCCCCGACAAACGCTTGGCCGCCGTCAGCGTATTGGCCAGCAGGCAGGCGATCGTCATCGGCCCCACGCCGCCGGGCACCGGCGTGATCGCGCCGGCCACGGCCTTGACCTCGTCGAAGGCGACGTCGCCGACCAGCCGGGTCTTGCCGGCCGCGGCGGCTTCGGGGTCACGGGCTGGGAAGCGAGTGATGCCGACGTCGATGACCACCGCGCCCGGCTTGATCCAGTCGGCCTTGACCATCTCGGCCCGGCCGACGGCGGCGACGACGATGTCGGCCTGGCGGACGATCGCCGGCAGGTCCTGGCTACGCGAGTGGGCGATGGTCACGGTGCAGTCGGCGGCCAGCAGCAGCTGGGCCATCGGCTTGCCCATCAGGTTCGAGCGGCCGATGACCACGGCGTTCTTGCCCTTCAGGTCGCCGACCACGTCCTTCAGCAGCAGCATGCAGCCTAGCGGCGTGCAGGGGGTCAGGGCCGGCAGGCCGCTGGCCAGACGACCGGCATTGGTCACGGTCAGGCCGTCGACGTCCTTGTCCGGCGACAGGGCGGCCACGACGTCCATCTGGCTGATGTGCGGCGGCACCGGGAACTGAACCAGCACGCCGTGGATCTTGGGATCGACGTTCAGCTTGGCGACCAGGGCGAGCAGGTCGTCCTGCGTGGTTTCGGCCGGCAGGCGGTGGGTCTCGGAGTACATCCCCGCTTCCTGGGTCTGCTGCCCCTTGCTGCGGACATAGACCTGGCTGGCCGGGTCCTCGCCGACCAGCACCACGGCCAGGCCCGGGGTGATCCCATGCTCGGCCTTCAGGGCGGCGACCTCTTGCGCGACCTTGGCCCGCAGATCGGCCGCGAAGGCCTTGCCGTCGATGATCGTCGCCTGGGTCATGGGGGTTCTCCTGCCTGGCCCGTCCCTAGCGGCTCGTGGCATGGCATGCAACGTCGAGGACTTGACCCCGCCGCGCCTCGGGCGTGTCCTCCGGCCCTATGACCCAAGCCTTCCCGACTCCCGCCGCCCACGTTCGCGAGGTGCTCGCCAAGCTGGGCGTTCCCGCCCTGCCCGCCGACGGCGGCCAGCCCGTCCGCGGCCCGATCGACGGCGCCGTCCTGACCCATGTGGCCTATGACGATGCCCGCGAGATCGAGGCCAAGGTGGCCGCCGCGTGTCGGGCCTTCGAGGCCTGGCGTGTCGTGCCCGCCCCGCGCCGGGGCGAGCTCGTTAGGCTGTTCGGCGAGGAATTGCGCGCCGCCAAGGCCGACCTGGCCGCCCTGGTCACTCTGGAAGCCGGCAAGATCGCCTCGGAGGCGGCCGGCGAGGTCCAGGAGATGATCGACATCTGCGACTTCGCCGTCGGCCTGTCGCGCCAGCTGCACGGCCTGACGATCGCCTCCGAGCGACCGGGCCACGCCATGCGCGAGACCTGGCATCCGCTGGGCCCGGTGGCGGTGATCAGCGCCTTCAACTTCCCGGTCGCGGTCTGGGCCTGGAACGCCTGCCTGGCCCTGGTCTGCGGCGATCCGGTGATCTGGAAACCGTCCGAGAAGACGCCGCTGACCGCCCTGGCGACCCACGCCATCCTGCAACGCGCCCTGGCCCGGTTCGAGGACGCGCCAGAGGGCTTGGCTTGCGTCGTCCAGGGCGGCCGCGACGCCGGCGAGCGCCTGGCCCGCGATCCGCGCATCCCGCTGGTCAGCGCCACCGGCTCGACCCGGATGGGCAAGGCGCTCGCGCCCCTGGTCGCCGAGCGCTTCGGCCGCTCGATCCTGGAACTGGGCGGCAACAACGCCATGATCGTCACGCCCTCGGCCGACCTGTCGCTGGCCCTGCGCGCCATCGTCTTCTCGGCGGCCGGCACGGCGGGCCAGCGCTGCACCAGCCTGCGCCGGCTGATCGTCCACGAGAGCCTGGTCGACAAGGTCGCCGACGCCGTCGAGGCGGCCTTCCAGCGCCTGCCCGTCGGCGATCCGCGCCAGGCCAAGACCCTGCTGGGCCCGCTGATCGATCGCGCCGCCTACGAGGCCTTCGTCGAGGCCATGAACCAGGTCCGGGCCGAGGGCGGAACGGTCGGCGGCGGCGAGCGCCTGCTGATCGACGAGCATCCAGACGCCTTCTATGTCCGCCCGGCCTTGGCCCGGCTGCCGGTCCCCGCGCCGTGTCTGCGGCGCGAGACCTTCGCTCCGCTGCTGCACGTCGTTGCGTACGCGGATTTCGACGAGGCGGTGGCGATCCAGAACGACGTCCCCCAGGGCCTGTCCTCCTGCGTAATGACCAACGACGTCCGCGAGGCGGAAGGCTTTCTGTCGGCGGCGGGCAGCGACTGCGGCATCGCCAACGTCAATATCGGCCCTTCCGGCGCCGAGATCGGCGGCGCGTTCGGCGGCGAGAAGGAGACTGGCGGCGGCCGCGAGAGCGGCTCCGACAGCTGGAAGCAGTACATGCGGCGCCAGACGGCGACGGTGAACTATTCGGGGGCCCTGCCGCTGGCGCAGGGGGTGCGGTTCGACTTGTAGGGCCCCCTCCGCGCCTGCGGCGCTCCTCCCCCGGAGGGGGAAGAAGGCAGTGTAACCCTTCCGCCCCCTCCGGGGGCGGACGACCACGCSGAGCGTGGTCAGGTGGGGGCAAGTGACATCGTCCTCACGCGGCTCGCCGCTGAAGGGATGGAAAGGGACGCGGAGCGCCGGACGACGTCCGGAGTGTGTTTGAGTAGTACCGTTTCGACGAAGCCAGACGCTCCGCGCGACCGTTATTCGCCAGCGTCCCGCCGGGTGGCCCTGTTCAGGCCTTACCGGGACCCGGGYTCYTCCGTTTCCGGAAGATCCCAGAGRTCGAGGGAGACGGGCCAAAAGGCCAAGACACGCCCCTTGATCCTCGACCACGCCGACGGCGGGCGGGCCTGGCAGCGAAACCAGGTCCCCGGACCGTCCGAGTATCCCCCTCGGACCTTCACCGCTCGATCRCCCCCCGCCGCCGCAATCGGTCGCTGGCCATGCGCCCTTTCCTCGCGACGAGGTG